>CAYNXU010000230.1:0-3122 GCA_964401225.1 uncultured Nitrosomonas sp. | reverse complement strand
GTTATGGTGTTACCCGCTTCAAACAAAAACTTTGATCAATTTAGAGCCGATGATGCGCTTTGCCGACAATTTGCCAGCGAGCAAGTCAGTGGTCAAACACCCCGACAAGCGTACTTGTCCAGTGGAATGGAAAGCGTGGCTATAGCTACTGCGTTGGGTGCTATCGCAGGCGCTGCATTTGGAGGCGGGCGTGGTGCAGCGGTTGGCGCAGGAAGCGGATTATTGGTAGGCGGGTTGAGTGGAAGCGGTGCAGCACAATCTTCAGGATATATCGGTCAGCAACGCTACGATGCGGCTTATATGCAGTGCATGTATGCAAATGGCCACCGCATTCCTACGCCGGGACAATTTGTCAATGAGGGGTATCCAGGTAGTGGCGGCGTTAATCGATACATGCCACCGCGCCCCCCTGCAGCAGGCTATCCTCCACCTCCTCCTGGGTATCCCCCACCTGCACCCTATTAATCTGGAGATTTCAGTAGATTTGTCTTTGGGGATGCTGCTTAACGTGTTATAAATTATGCAAGAACGGAGGGCCTGCTTATCGGATGCGATGAATTTGAGTAATCCTATAGGCAGCTTCTTGTTTGAGGAGAGAAATCTGTATTTCAAAAACTCATGGGTAAGTGATTGATATATCAAGTTTAGAACAGTGTAATTTAACGGTTGGAGGGAATATGAAAAATCTATTTATATCGGTTAGCATTGCGGTGATGGGGTCAATGTTGGCTCTATCTAGTCATGCCGATCCTATGGCGGTTTTCAAAGGACGTGCTGTATTTATTGCGGCTGATGATCACTTGACGGTCTTGCCGGATATACCCAATCAACCCTTAACCTGCTCTTTCGATGCAGCTAATGGTATTTTTATTCCGGGCGCAGCTGCGATCATACAGATTCCTCTGCCTGGTGCCGTGGATGTGAAAGTGATAGGAGGTCATGCGTATGTGGCCACATCCATAGCGGAAGGCTCTCCAACGACCGGCTATGCCAAGTATGATGTAAGTGCCTGCATACCCGATGGACCGTTTGCCCCTTACAAAGCACATGCTGATCTTGCTTCAGGTAAATTGGTCATCCCTTGCGTGGAAATTGATGGAATTGACTACAATGTGATCATGAATCGACGTGGTAATTCCATGAACTGGGAAGTTAATTTTTATGACGTGGGTTGTCATTAATTATATTTCATAATTTACCAATTCCCCGCCCCTGGTGGCGGGGTTGCCTATCTTGGTAGCTCATGCCAATACTTTAGCGGTTATTTCCATAAAATAGCCGTATCCTTCATAAAGTGCCTGCCTCATCGTCAAGCGGCATCAAATTAACACGACAAGAAAGGCTTGTACGTGCTGTGAACTTATTCTAAGCAGCAAAATCCAATTTTTGATGATTGGTTTTTAGAGCAGAGGCTAAACTATGAGACGACGTACTGTATTGGAAGGTTTCGTTGCTTTGGCGACACTACCGCTTATATCATCGTGTTCGCGTGAATTGGTCGCTGAAAAACACAGGAGTACAACCATCAAAACTGATCCCATTACGGTCACACCCCTAGATAAGCCGCACAAAGAATGGCGCTCGCTGTTATCGCCCGAAGCATACCGTGTATTATTTGAAGAAGACACAGAACATCCAGGGAGTAGCCCTTTTGATAAGGAATATCGGGAGGGTACTTACATCTGTGCAGCGTGCTATTTACCATTATTTGAGAGTGAGCACAAATACGATAGTGGTACAGGCTGGCCTAGTTTTACGCAACCTATTTCTGGCCACATTGGTACTAAGCGCGATTTCAAATTGATTTTGCTCCGCATCGAATACCATTGTGCCCGCTGCGGCGGTCATCAAGGGCATGTCTTTACCGATGGCCCACCTCCCCGTGGTGAGCGCTGGTGTAATAATGGATTGGCGCTTCGATTTATTCCAAAGGGTGATGCGCTTCCTGAGCTCAGAGGATAGTCATGAGAATCGATAGAACGTCAAAGAAAATAGAGTGGATCTACAACACAAGGCTCTGCATTGGGGTATTTCTAATTCTCATGTCGGCAGTGATGGCAGGATGTCAGCAGGCAGATAATGGAAATTTGATGGGTATTGATTACCAAGTGAGTCAACCATCGGAAAAGACTAATCTGGAAATCGCGATATTTGCAGGCGGGTGTTTCTGGTGTACGGAAGCAGATTTCGATAAAGTGCCAGGTGTCGTCAACACAGTATCGGGTTACATTGGTGGTACTGTGGTAAACCCTACTTACGAGCAGGTCAGCAAAGGTAAAACAGGGCATATCGAAGCTGTAAAAATATATTTCGATCCAGTCAAAACTAATTACGCAAAATTGCTGGAAGCTTATTGGCCGACGATTGATCCGATCATGGCGAACGGTCAATTTTGTGATAATGGTTCGCAATACCGTAGCGCGATTTTCTACCGTGATGTTCATCAACAAATGCAGGCGGAAGCTTCCAAGTCTGCGCTCATTGATTCTGGCCATTTCAATCAACCCATTATGACTGAGGTACTACCTGCAACAGAATTCTACCCCGCAGAAGAATATCATCAAGATTACTATCTCAAGAACCCCGTCCGTTACTCGTACTACCGTAGCCGATGTGGTCGAGACGCGCGTCTTGCTCAATTATGGGGAAAAAAACGGTAAATTGGCCATAAGAGCGGAATAAGCGATGTCCTCACTTCAATTTGCCAAAACTGGTGTGGATGTATCTAGCCCATTGCTTGCGCATAAGATTTGAGAGTATGGAAGAAAATTTGCTTATTTATTCTGGTAATTGAAGTATCCAGCAAAGACTTTCTTTGTCGTTAAGGAGAATGCTACACCACACTTTTCTGGGTAAATGAAGTTATTGTTAAACTGTTTTACTTTACTCTGGAGGAGACTACGCTGACACTTAACTGGCTTCAGCCAGGGGGGATATTCGTGGTCGCCTGCAAGGTGGTTCTGCCATCCAGGTGACGGAAGAAAGTGCGCAAGCGTTAGGTGATGTTGTGCTTTATAGCGTCGAACATGACGATTTCGAAAAGCTACTTTCTTATAGACCTGAAACTGCCTAGGAGGCTGTCCGAGAATAGCGATCGTAGCGAGAGCGAGGCTGGTTGAGCA
>CAYNXU010000229.1:0-3135 GCA_964401225.1 uncultured Nitrosomonas sp. | reverse complement strand
TCGATACCAAATGCCTTGATTGCCTGTGCAACCTGTTTTGCCGGAATTTTACCCTCTTCTGATAGCATCTTAAGAGCCGCAACCACAATGTAATAGCGATCGACTTCAAAAAAACGCCTCAGATTCTCGCGTGTATCAGAACGCCCAAAGCCATCCGTACCCAGCACACAATAACGTTTTGGAATGAATTCACGTATTTGATCAGCATAGATCTTCATGTAATCTGTTGCAGCCACTACGGGTCCTTCACGATCTTTAAGGCAACTTTCTACATAGGATAATTTTGCAGGCTCCGTCGGATGCAACATATTCCAGCGGGCAACACTGAGTGCCTCACGCCGCAGTTCAGTAAAGCTGGTAACACTCCAAATATCCGCAATTACACTATATTCCTTCTGCAAAATGTCGGCCGCCGCTATGACTTCACGGAGAATAGTTCCCGAGCCAAGCAATTGTATACGCGCGCCTTTACTACGCTTACCACCTTCCCGAAGCAAATAGATGCCTTTCAATATCCCCTGCTCCGCACCTTCAGGAAGGCCGGGATGGGCATAATTTTCATTCATCACTGTAATATAGAAAAAGACGTCTTCTTGCTCCTGATACATGCGTCGCAGACCATCCTGAATGATCACGGCAAGCTCATAAGCATAAGTAGGGTCATAGGATATGCAGTTAGGTATGGTGGAAGCTGCTAAGTGGCTATGACCATCTTCATGCTGCAAACCTTCGCCATTCAGTGTGGTTCTTCCAGCCGTGCCGCCCAGCAGAAAACCACGGCAACGCATATCCCCCGCAGCCCAAATTAGATCGCCAACACGCTGAAAACCAAACATGGAATAAAAAATATAAAAAGGAATCATCTGCACGCGATGTGTGCTATAAGCCGTTGCCGCAGCAATCCAGGAAGACATGGCCCCTGCTTCGTTAATACCTTCTTGCAGAATTTGGCCATTCTTATCTTCTTTATAGAACATCAACTGATCAGCATCCTCGGGCGTATACAATTGCCCGACTGATGACCAAATTCCCAGTTGACGGAACATGCCTTCCATACCGAACGTACGCGACTCATCGGCCACAATGGGCACGATGTGTTTAGCGATATTTTTATCCTTGGTCAGGATATTAAGAATTCGTACAAACGCCATAGTCGTAGAAGACTCACGCCCCTCACCTCCGCTTTTGAGCAAAGCCTCAAATGCTGTCAAGGACGGCACTTGCAAGGCATCAGCCTTGCGCCAGCGATGATGCAAAAATCCTCCCAATTCCTTCCGCCGTGCTTGCATATAGGTAAACTCATGAGAATCCTCGTCAAATTTGAGATAAGGAATCTCATCGATTTTGTCATCCGGCACAGGCAGCCCAAATCGATCACGAAAGGCTTTGAGTGAGATCGTACCCATCTTTTTTTGTTGATGCGTAATATTCTGCGCCTCGCCCGATTCACCCATTCCATACCCTTTGATAGTCTTAGCAAGGATCACCGTGGGTTGGCCTTGATGCTTAATGGCTGCGGCATAAGCCGCATAAACTTTATGTGGGTCATGGCCTCCACGATTTAGTCGCCAAATATCATCGTCTGACATATTAGCAACCATCTCAAGTAACTCTGGATATTTACCAAAGAAATGTTTTCTAACATAAGCACCGTCACGCGCCTTGAAAGTTTGATATTCCCCATCAACGCACTCCATCATGCGCTGCTGAAGCATGCCTTTGGTATCTTTTGCCAGCAGAGGATCCCAGTAGGAACCCCAGATTACTTTAATGACATTCCAGCCAGCGCCTCTAAAGGTTGCTTCCAATTCCTGAATAATCTTGCCATTACCCCTGACAGGTCCATCAAGACGTTGAAGATTACAATTCACCACAAAAATCAAATTATCTAGCTTTTCCCGTGAAGCAAGCGAGATCGCTCCCAACGATTCAGGCTCATCCATTTCACCATCACCCATGAAAGCCCAAACCTTGCGTTTTTCGGTATCAGCCAACTTGCGACTACCCAGGTATTTCATGAAGCGTGCCTGATAAATCGCCATTAGCGGCCCCAGCCCCATTGATACGGTGGGAAACTGCCAGAAATCCGGCATCAGCCAGGGGTGAGGGTAAGATGACAGTCCTTTTCCACCTGTTTCCTGACGAAAATGATCAAGTTGCTCCTCGGTCAACTCCCCCATCAGATAGGCATAGGCATAAATGCCTGGCGCAGAATGCCCCTGGGTGTAGATGAGGTCTCCTCCTGCCTGCTTACTGGATGCGCGCCAAAAATGATTGTAACCAACGTCATATAAAGTCGCTGCTGAAGCAAAACTGGCAATATGCCCGCCGACGTTGGTTTCTCGATTGACACGTGAAACCATCGCCATAGCATTCCAACGCACATAAGAACGAATACGGTGTTCTAATGCGTGATCACCAGGCGAACGCTCCTCTTTACCCGAAGGGATCGTATTGATATACGCGGTATTTGCGCTATAAGGAAGGTATGCGCCAGATCGACGCGCTTTCTCAACCAATCTTTCCAGTAGATGATGTGCGCGCTCCGCGCCTTCATTGATGAGCACAGACTCCAGGGCGTCCAGCCATTCCTGAGTTTCCTGTGGATCAATATCCTGTGAATTCATATCAAGTAGCCACTCCGTCTCTCGGTTTGGAAATAATATATCGATCTATATTTAAGAAAAAACTAGCTAGCTGCCTTAGCGCGCTCGGCTGCCTCAATGGTATTGCTCATTAGCATGGTAATCGTCATCGGTCCCACCCCTCCTGGAACAGGCGTAATGAGACCTGCTTTTTCCCTTACCGAATCAAAGTCCACATCACCACATAGACTGCCATCACTCAAACGGCTAATGCCTACATCGATTACTGTTGCGCCAGTTTTAACCATGTCGGCCGTAATCATGCGCGGCTTCCCGGTAGCCACTACGAGGATATCTGCGTTGCGAGTATGCTCTGCCAAATTTCTTGTTTTAGAGGTGCATATGGTAACGGTAGCTCCCTTCTCAAGAAGCATTAATGAAATGGGTTTACCGACAATATTACTACGTCCAACAACCACCGCATGCTGTCCCTCAATCACCACATCTCGCTCTTTTAGCATCATCATGATGCCATAAGGTGTGCAAGGGA
>CAYNXU010000228.1:0-3151 GCA_964401225.1 uncultured Nitrosomonas sp. | reverse complement strand
AAAATCCAACTCAACCAGACTCACCCTCGCTACGATCGCTATTTTCGGACAGCCTCCTAGACTAGACGCTTTGGGGACAATTTTCTTACTTCAGCGCACATAACACGCGTCTTCTCGTTATTAACGCGAATTCATAAAATATTCGGGTTACCTCCCATGAATAGCCCTATGACTCCAAAAATAACTCAGATCTTCCGATTGAGCCGACTATTGCTGCACATTCTCTCGGGTTTGCTTCAATCTATTGCTTATCCTCATTTTAACCGGGCTATCCAAAGGCGGATGGCGCGAAGGTGGTCAAAGAATTTCCTTGAGATCCTAAATATTAAGCTCATCCCGAACGGTATGCCACCCAGGGAAGATGAGCAGCGCGTCATCTTGATTGCTAATCACATCTCCTGGTTGGATATCATGGTTATCATGACGATGTATCCTGTAAGATTTGTAGCCAAAGCTGAAATCCTCGGCTGGCCATTGCTTAATATCTTATGCCGTAATGCGGGCACCATTTTCATCGATCGTGAGAAACGTAATGACACCCTGCGTATCAATCAAGCTATCAGCGATGCGCTGAGCGTAGGAGATAGGGTTGCTATCTTTCCTGAAGGTGTCACCGGCAATGGAACAGCACTTCTACACTTTCATGCCTCTCTCCTTCAATCCGCAGTAGACGTCCAAGCAACACTGTATCCGGTCGCAATCAGTTATCGCGATATGGCTGGCCTGCATAATACAAAAGCAGCCTATGTCAATATAACGATACTGGAATCACTAAAACTTATCCTAGAACAACCCACTATCCGGGCAGAAATAACGTTTCTGGACTCCATTCGCTGTATAGATAAAAATCGGCGAGAGCTCGCACGTCTGTCAGAACACGCTATTTCTGAAGCGTTGCAACTTTCCGTCGTGCGCAAGATACCTGAAAAATACGTCGGTCCTCCAGCCGGATAGCAGTAAGCTTTCCTCCCCAGAGACACCCCGTATCCAAGGCAACCACATTATCTCTGATCTGCAGACCAAGCGCAGACCAGTGGCCAAAAACGATCGTATGCGTTCTGCTGACACGCTGTGGCACCTCAAACCATGGCAAATACCCTTGAGGAATTGACTGAAGCTCACCTTTGAACGAGAAATCCATTCTACCCTGTGGTGTACAGATACGTAATCGCGTCATTGCGTTAATGATCACGCGTAAACGATCATAGCCTGCAAGGCTTTCATACCAATAACTCGGTTCATTACCATACATATGCAAGAAAAATTCACGAGAATTTTCTCCACGCAATGTGGCTTCCACCTCTTGTGCGAGTGCGGCTGCTTGAGAAATATCCCACGATGGCAACAAGCCTGCATGAACCAAGGCATATTCGTCATCAATATGAAATAACTTTTGATGCCGTAACCAACTTAATAAATTATGGCGATCAGGTGCATCCAGGATATCCTGCAAGGTATCACCTGAACGCTGCCCGGCAATGCCTTCCGCTACCAAAAGCAAGTGTAAATCATGGTTACCCAAAACGGGGATAACCGCATCACCCAAATTCACGAGATTACGGAGTAAGGCTAATGATTCCGGACCACGGTTGACAATATCACCAACTAGCCACAATTTATCTCTCTTGACGTCAAAGCTAATTAATTCAATAAGCCGCTGGAATTCTTCATGGCATCCTTGCAAGTCGCCGATTGCGTAAGTTGCCATAGTGACGTTGGATAATCAGATTTAATTTGCTTTACCGCAAGCCTAATACGTCCTGCATATCAAACAAGCCATTACGTTGCACAGAAAGAAATCTCGCGGCACGTAATGCTCCAACAGCAAATGTTTTACGACTGCCAGCCTTGTGCGTTATCTCTATACGCTCGCCAGTGCCTGCGAAAATAGCAGTATGATCACCCACAATATCACCACCCCGAATAGTGGCAAAACCTATCGTTTCAGAGGAACGTTCACCAGTCACGCCTTCTCGCCCATAGACGGCTACCTTGGAAAGATCTCTATTCAAAGTTTGCGCGATAATTTCACCCATTCGTAATGCTGTGCCGGAAGGCGCATCTATTTTGTGCCGATGATGTGCCTCCACAATCTCTATATCGTATTCATTGAGCAACGAACTGGCAGCCACTTCCAATAGCTTGAACATGACATTCACACCAACGCTCATATTGGGCGCAAATACGATGGCAATATCCTCCGAAGCAGCCTTGAGCGCTTCTTTGTCAACTACTGAGAATCCGGTGGTGCCAATCACCATTTTAATGCCAGCTTCACGGCAAACCGCAAGATGAGTAAGCGTACCTTCTGGACGGGTAAAATCAATCAGCACATCACTACTGGATAATACCAAGGCAATATCGCTACTAATCGGAATACCGCAAGGCATTCCAATCAACTCACCTGCATCCTTCATCAGGAATGGACTATCTTTATGCTCCAATGCCGCAGACAATTGCATATCTGGGGCTTCAGCAATCATTTCAAGAAGTACCCTGCCCATACGCCCAGTACTTCCCGCTACAGCGATATTCAAAATTGTCATTGCTATTTAAAAAAACTATTTATCAATAATTATGCCCATCACGCTTCAAAATACTATTTTTATCATCTCCAGCTAACCTTCTCCTAACGGGGGAGAAGGTATAAATGCCGAATTTTAAAATGTGATGAGTATACAATAATTTAAATCCACTCTTACTGGGGCAGTATGAATTACATACTTGCCAATTGATAGCGCGTTAACGCTACTTTGCTGCTGATCACAGAAAATTTAAATAAATTAATCATTAGGCTATTCATCAATCACCCTATCCTCTCCACCAGCTTGCTCCGCTTCACCTTCTTCTGAGTATGGCATCACTGGCAACAAACCATCAGAAGAAAGCGAAAAATCTCCTTCTACATGTGAGAGTCGATCGCCATCAAAAATGACGGTAAATTTTCGTTCTTCAGATACTGTTCCCCGAGGTGCAAAATAATAAAAATAATCCCAACGGTTATTATGAAAAACATCGGTTATAAGTGGCGTACCCAATACAAAACGCACTTGAGATCGAGTCATACCTGGCTTTAATTTCTCCACCATTTCCTGTGTAACTACATTACCTTGCTGAATATCGATTTTATAGGGAAGCGTTGGAATATAAG
>CAYNXU010000227.1:0-3188 GCA_964401225.1 uncultured Nitrosomonas sp. | reverse complement strand
TGAGCGGATAATTTGCCGCAGTGATCCCGTACTGTAACGCTAGATATAAACAGGTAGGCGTTTTTCCGGTGCGGGATACCCCTATCAGAATAATATCCGCATCGGTAAATTTATTGGGGTTAACGCCATCATCGTGGGCAAGAACATAATTGATCGCTGCAATACGCTTGAAATAAGACAAATGGTACTGGAGCCCGTGAGAGCGTCCGGCAATGCGTGCGAATGGCTGATGAAGCTCTTCTTCAATCGAGCCAATAAATGTCTCGAAAAAATCATATACCCGACAGTTTGCCTGCCGCACTACTCCCAGGATATCCGGTTTAAGCAAGGTGCTAAACACCAGCGGCCGATGCCCGTCTTGCTCGGCAACGCGATTAATCCGTCCCACTAAAGATTGGGCTTTTGCCATATCATCCAAAAATGGCACATTGATTTTTTCCCATTCGACGCCATCAAACTGGGTCAACAAACTGTGCCCGAGCGTTTCCGCAGTAATACCGGTACGATCCGATAAATAGAAAACAGTGCGCTTCTGCTTGTTCACGATTTATGCAGATCCGCAAGGTGCAACCAGGTATCCACGACCGTATCCGGATTCAGCGACAGACTTTCGATCCCCTGTTCATATAACCAAACCGCAAAATCAGGATAATCGGAAGGTCCCTGCCCACAGATACCGATATATTTGCCTTGCTTGCGACAGGCGTCTATCGCCATTTTGAGGATGCGCTTAACAGCCGGATTGCGCTCATCGAACAGATGAGACACCAAACTGGAATCACGATCGATCCCCAGCGTTAACTGGGTCATATCGTTCGATCCGATGGAAAAACCATCGAAATATTCCAGAAATGCCTCTGCCAGCAAGGCATTGGAAGGAATCTCACACATCATGATCAGGCGCAAATCATTGTTGCCGCGTACAAGACCCTGTGACGCGAGCAATTCCGTGACTTGTTGAGCTTCCTCTAGCGTACGGCAAAATGGAATCATGATTTCTACATTGGTTAATCCCATCTCATCGCGTACTTTGCGCAATGCGCGGCACTCCAGTTCAAAACAATCACGAAAAGCTGTCGCCAGGTAACGGGATGCACCACGAAAACCGATCATAGGGTTCTCTTCCTGCGGTTCATAACGATCGCCACCGATTAGGTTGGCATATTCATTCGATTTAAAATCGGATGTGCGTACGATCACAGGGTGCGGATGGAAAGCTGCTGCCAACGTGGCAATGCCTTCCACCAATTTATCTACATAAAAACTGACTGGATCAGCATAACCAGCGATCCGTTGGTTAATGTCAGCTTTTAGATCTTCCGGCAAACGGTCAAATTCCAGCAGCGCTTTGGGATGAATGCCGATAATATTATTGATGATGAATTCGAGTCGCGCCAAGCCAACGCCTCGATTCGGCAAGCGCGAGAAGGCAAATGCATGCGATGGGTTGCCAACATTCATCATGATCTTGATGGGTAGATCAGGCAGCTTACCGGTATCGGCAGTCGTATGTTCAAACTGGAGTAACCCCTCATAAACATAACCGGTGTCGCCTTCAGAGCAAGCAATCGTGACTTCCGTGCCATCCTGGATTTGCGTTGTCGCTTCACCGCAACCGACCACCGCCGGTATCCCCAGCTCCCGCGCAACAATCGCCGCATGACAAGTACGCCCGCCCCGATTGGTTACAATCGCGGCGGCCCGTTTCATAATCGGCTCCCAATCTGGATCCGTCATATCCGTCACCAGCACTTCGCCCGCTTGCAAGGTGTTCATCTGCTCGGTATTTATGATCAGACGGGCGGTCCCCTGCCCTATCTTCTGTCCGATAGCGCGGCCTTCGGTCAGCACCTTTCCCTTCTGACTCAATTTAAAACGCTCCACGGTGGGGCCTACCCGGCTTTCAACGGTTTCAGGGCGAGCCTGAACGATATAAAGCTTTTCATCCAGTCCATCCAGCGCCCATTCGATATCCATTGGCCGACCGTAATGCTGCTCGATAATCAAGGCTTGCCGCGCCAATGCCTCAACTTGAGCATCGGACAGACAAAAACGTCGGCGACGTTCTGCCTCCACTTCACGTGTCAAGGTAGATGAGCCTTGCTCGCCCTTTTCGTCATAAATCATTTCTATGGCCTTAGCGCCCAAACGTCGCATAAGAATGGCTGGACGACTGGCTGCCAACCCCTGCTTGTAAACATAAAATTCATCGGGATTAACCGTCCCTTGCACGATGGTTTCCCCTAAACCATAGGCTGCCGTGATGAAAATCGCATCCCGGAAACCGGATTCGGTATCCAGTGTAAACACCACACCGCTTGAGCCCAAGTCGCTGCGCACCATTTTCTGAATACCTGCAGACAGGAACACCATGTCATGTGCAAAGTGATGATGAACGCGATAGGCAATCGCACGATCGTTATATAGCGAGGCAAACACAACTTTGATCGACGCAATGAGCTGTTCCAATCCGCGAATATTCAGCAAGGTTTCCTGCTGGCCTGCAAACGAGGCTTCCGCTAAATCCTCCGCTGTTGCGGAAGAACGCACCGCAAAGGAAACCGCGTCACCACTCTCCGCCACCAATTTTTCATATGCCTGGGTGATCGCTTGCAACAAAGCATCAGGCAGGGATGCTTCCAGCAACCAGCCACGAATGGTTTTCCCTGCGGTAGTGAGTGCATCGATATCGCTGACATCCAGGGGATCCAACATTTGCTTGATGCGCCCAGGCAAATCATTACTCGCCAGAAAATCACGATAGGCCTGTGTGGTAGTAGCAAATCCACCCGGCACATTGACGCCCATTTTACTGAGATGACTGATCATCTCGCCCAATGAAGCATTCTTACCTCCGACGATACTGACATCATCCTTGCTCAACTGGTCAAACCACACAATATAATCATTCATCATGAACTCCTAGTCGTTGGGAAAACAAATTCATTTCTCTCATTATAGCTTTGGATTTTAGGGAGCAGACTAACTTAAGCAAGCCCAGCAGGCTATCTGAAATTGTCAGGATCTCAGGACGCGTAACAGAAAACGCCGCAAGGGACTATCGAGCAGAACATTACGCACGCATCATTGGCTGGAACATTCGCCGATATTGACTTGGCGTCAGCCCCGTGCTGCGCTTGAACAAGCGCCGGAAGAAGGAAGCATCCTCATATCCCGCAGCGATACTG
>CAYNXU010000226.1:0-3206 GCA_964401225.1 uncultured Nitrosomonas sp. | reverse complement strand
GAAAATGTTGAGAAACTGTTGTTATTTGCTAATGACAACAATGAAATTGAGTTTTCGAAAATACGCACTGATGGATGGTCTTCAGGAGAAAGGGCGAATTTGCGGCGTGCATCGTTAACGACAGCGCCTGCTTTTCCATACTATTTAAGCAGTTTAAATATACTGAGGCGTGCCCAAGAATATCGGGCATGCTCTGCGCAATTTGAACGATTGAAAGAGCATGTTTTAGCACATGATTATACGCATGAATTAAGTGACCCTGCCATGATCAAAGCATGGGCGCCTCAACTTGCAAATGTTGTGGCATGGGTCAAACAACTGGGTGGCAAGGACTATAGTGACGCGTTTATCAAAGCAATGCAGCAAGTATATCCTGATAGTCAGGATCATCTACTTAGCACGCAACAATATGAGAACAAATTATATGGCTTGACTCATATTATTTTGGCTGGCAGCCAATACTACCAATACGCTGTCAACAGAGGTGATTTTGCATGGATTTATGATTATTTTGATAATCATATTGATTTCATTATCTCTCGTGCTAAAACCGATGTGATTGTTGAAATAGGGATTGCTTACTTGCTGGCGGGTGAATATAACAATTCCGCATTAGAAAAAATAAGGCAAAACATAGTGCTGCGCTATGATGAGTTTCAGCAGATGATTCCAAGTTTAAAGGGTAGTTTTGATATCGCTAATGGCGCACATCGCAATATTCTAGCGATCATGCTGCTATCTTCTCCCAAGAGGTTTTATCAAGGGCCTCAGCTTGATCAAGTTTTAGATACAGCACGGTTACCAGAAGCGATATCCGGTTGCCTCTCATCACAGCATTTCCTGACTCAGGGTACTACCGCGGACGGCGTGCAGTAGATCAGTTGGCGCCCTAATCGAGGAGACAATGAGGCGGAAATCGGCGTACTTGATTCAGGTTGCCGAAACTACAGTGGGTGACGGCATGTGCCAATGCGCTATAGCTGCCATTAATCTCAATTTTGTTTCTGGCCGATGCTAGAATGAGGCCAAATATGAAAATTTTTCATCTGAGCTCTAAGGAAGGGTAGTGGCATGACTGTTTTAGCATTGCCAGTTGACCAGCGTGTAATTGACATTGATTCCCGACGCTTTGCTTCAATTGAAAAAGCGCTGGTGGAACTCATTACTAACTGTGATGACAGTTATTCGCGTCTGGAGCATCAAGGGCTAGTCGTCAGCGGTAAAATATTTATCAGTTATGAACGACACCAAAATGGCGCCTTGTTAACTGTTGGTGATCAAGCTGAAGGGATGTCCTTCTCGCAAATTCACGCGGTTTTATCCTATGGAGGAGCGCATAGCCAAATGGCCCGCGGCGAGGCGGGGGGCAGAGGATATTTCGGGCGCGGTATGAAACAAGCTATCTATGGTTTGGGGCATGGCTGGATTGAATCACTGCATGCAGGTAGATTGGGCAGAGTAGATTTATTTCGGTCAGAAGATGGCCAGTATTTGTTCGATGATTGGGACAAAGATAAGCCTGCCCAAGAAAAGGATTACGCGCGACTGGGCATCCCATTGGATAGCAATGGCACGCAAGTCAGCATTGTCATCGACAACTCACAGATCAACATCCCTTATTACGCTTCGCTGGTGACTGCTATTGCGAACAACATTTATTTAAGAGATATTCTGCAGCGCCGGGTGGTGGAGATAGTCAATCTGAATCGAAGAAGTAAGCAGCAGACCCGTATGCGGCTAAGTTATGAAGAGCCGGAGGCGGAGCTGCTGATAGGCCCCAAGGAGCAAGGCAGCTTCAGTTACCAAGCGCGGGACTATGTATTTTCATTAACCTTGAAAAAGGCGCTTAATACTGATTTGGTTCTTAAGGGGGATGAACGCACTAACGGATTGCTAATTATTTCCGGTACGGCAGTTTTTGATTGTCAGTTCTTTCACTATGAAAATCAATTGGGTACAGAATATCTGTATGGCAGCGTAAACTGCCCCGGTCTGGCTGAAATGCTGGCCAATGGTCATCCTATCATTAGTGATGAGCGGGAAGGTTTAAACCTGAAAGATCCATTTGTCGCCACTTTTGCGATTGCAGTCAGCGACATGATTGCTGATGTGATTAAAAGAGAGCAAATCAGACTCAGCCACATTGATCACGCTACCACCTCAAGGCGAACTCAAAGTATGATTGGGCAGGTTCTACAAAAAATGAACCAGGTTGCTATCGAAGACTTGAAGATTATTCTTCCCCCTGGCCCAGGCTCTGGCCAGTATGGGCCCTTTGATACGGGCCGGCCAGCAGTATTACGCTTTAGCACACCCTTTTATTATCGAAAAGTGGGACGTCCTTTTCATGTGGCTATGATCGTGGATCGGAGCCAGTTAATGGCACAAGAAATTCTGTCCTTTTTCTATGAATTGCCGGATAGCATATCCGTCCAGCCCTTGAAAGAGGCGCTGAGTGTGGCAGATCTGGCCAAGGACGGTCGCCTGGAATGGACTGTCATAGGGTCAGAAATTGGCGGCAAGGGAAAACTAGGCGTCAACTGTGGTCCCTATACTGCTGTTTGCGAAATAGTGATTGCGGAGAATGCTTCTGGCAAAGGCTATGGATCCTCAGCTAGCAAGCCCTATGCACCTTGGAAGATGGATAATTCCACCGATTTATTCAGAGGCTATGAATTGCGTAATCTGGATAATGATATGGATAGGGCTGTGTATAGTATCGAGGAGCGTTTGATTTTGATCAATACAGAGGCGCCTACTGTTCGTTTATATGTAAACGGGCAAGGACATTTCAAAGATGGGGCACGCTTATTATTGGCAGAACTACTGCTGGATGTCATTACGGAAGAGCTGGCCCGCCGTTATGTAGACCGGACCACTCATAAAGGAGAGGGCGAAGCTTACAAACAAGCCAAACAGGATTTGATTCGCCGCTACGGGGTGGAAATACACTCGATTCTCTTGGGGAGTAATTGAAGATTATTTAATGGGAGCTGCTTCTGGCCGTAAAGCATACAGTGATTGTGAATATGAGGTAAAGCATGTGAAGGCTGCAGAGCCGCCCTCTGCAGCAAAGAGAAACGTTGCTTTGTGCCTGATGTAGCAGAATGTGAGGATGTTGCATAGGCGAGAGATTAGGAATTTGCTTATTTTTTGATAGATCGCACACGGAAACTTATCATGGTGATCATTGCTGGTGAGTGTTG
>CAYNXU010000225.1:0-3220 GCA_964401225.1 uncultured Nitrosomonas sp. | reverse complement strand
ATTCTGATGTCACTTCCGCCAATCGTGAAGTGGCGCTATAACTGGACACCGCCTGAGGGTAGTGCAGAAGCCGCACTCTACACTGATTTCCTGATTGGTAAGAACTGGGTGTAATTTTTAGGGCATCTCTAAAAATTCAGAGTTTTAAACAAGACGAGGCGAGAGCAAAAAATGTTGACGCAGCATATGATTGATATGTAAGGGAACATTTTTTGTGAACAACGACGTATTGTGACAAAACGGGGTAAGCAGGCAATCCGCGAAGCGGATGCTCGCAAATATGGATTTTTAGCGTAATAATCGGTCTTCGACCGCAAGGTGTTTGGAAGAAACATATTAATGCCATCGGAATATAATATTTTTATATTATATATAATCAGTTACTTATATTTGTTTCTTGAAAGAGGTGCCCTTTATAAAATCTGGCTAGGCATGCAGTGTAACGCGCTCAGCATCCCTTCTGTAAATCTACTCTGAGATTTCACCCTATGGTCGCCTCAAAGAATACAAAATTCTAAACAAAAGGAAGTGCGAGCAACAACGTGTTGTGTGACCAAACAGGATGATTTAGGAATGCCCCTATCTCAAATGATTCACGATCAATGCAAACTGTGCTACCGACAAATTCTCTGCCCGCAGTCCGGAATCCAGGCCTAGCGCATTGAAATCATCAGGTCTTAGGAAATCACGCAAGGTATTGCGCAATGTCTTGCGTCGTTGTGAGAATGCAGCGGTGACAATTTTAGCGAATAATGGCTGTTGCTCAATAGGAATCATCGGTTGCGCTAATGGAATCATGCGCACAATCGCTGACTGTACTTTAGGGGCGGGACGAAAGGATGCGGCTGGAACCGTCAGGATTTGCTCCATTTCAAAACGATTCTGCAGCATCACCGATAAACGTCCATAATCGGGCGTAGAAGGAACCGCCACCATGCGCTCGACTACCTCCTTCTGCAACATGAAATGCATATCGGAGATTTTCGAGCAGAATTCACTGAGATGAAACAGAAGTGGTGTGGAAATATTGTACGGCAAGTTACCGACAATCCGTAAGCAATGACCCCACTGAGAAAAATCAAACTTCAGCGCATCTGCGGAATGGATCGTTAGTTTTTCTATGGGAAATTCCCGGTGTAACTGCTCAACGATATCCCGATCAATCTCTACGACATGCAGATGATCCAGCACTTGAAGCAATGGACGCGTCAATGCCCCTAATCCAGGGCCAATCTCAACGAATAAATCACACCTAACTGGGCGGATAATGCGAATGATTTCTTCGATAATCTGTGAATCGATCAGAAAATTCTGTCCAAAACGCTTGCGAGGGATGTGTCGCACAGTCTTAATAACCAGGTTGTATTATCTAAGCTTCTTGCAAAGCCAGCTTGTTTTGTGCCAACCGGATCGCCATCTCTATGGCAGCCCGTAAACTACCCGCTTCCGCGCGCCCGCTACCAGCTAAATCGAGCGCAGTACCATGATCCACCGAAGTTCGAATGATGGGTAACCCCAACGTCACATTGACACCCGCCCCAAAGCTTGCATACTTGAGTACAGGCAGCCCCTGATCATGGTACATGGCAAAAATGCAATCATAATTCTTCAATCGTGATGGATTGAATAAGGTATCGGCAGGCAAAGGTCCGACCAGATTCATCCCATCAGCACGAAGCTTATCCAGTACGGGAATGATGATATCGATTTCTTCACGTCCCATATGGCCGGACTCACCTGCATGCGGGTTAAGCCCGGCAACGACTATACAGGGACTATCGATTAAAAAGCGCGTCACCAAATCATGGTGGATGATACGCAATTTTTGTTCCAGCTTCTCGAACGTGATTGCCGCGGCAACCGCCTTTAATGGTAGATGCGTGGTTGCGAGTGTTACACGCATATTGCCACCCACCAGCATCATGACCACTTCACTGTTTGTCATTTCTGCCAGATATTCGGTATGTCCAGTAAAGGAAATACCCGCTTCCATGATAATCCCCTTGTGCACAGGCGCAGTCACCATGGCATCGAACATTCCTGCACTGCACCCCTCAACAGCAGCTTGCAACGTGCTGAGAACATAGCGCGCATTTACTGAATCCAACTTACCCGGCGAAACGGATACATTGACAGGTACATGTATGACTTGCAGACTGCCTGCGCTATGCGCCCTACGATGCGGTGAAGTATGTTCGAATATCTCCAGCGGCAACTGTAACAATGCGGCACGCTGCTGCAATAAGTCACGATCTGCTATGACCACCAATTGACAAGGTAGTGATTGCTGCGCAATTTGCACGCACAAATCAGGACCAATCCCGGCAGGCTCACCGGCTGTCAGTGCGATTATCGGTAGCTGTGTCAACTAAAGACCACCATTAGATTTCTTCGGCTCGGTATTCGACATAAACCTGGTCACGTAGCTGCTGTAACCACTCCTGCATGACCATGTCTGCTTTGCGTGCGTGGATTGCTTTACGGGCGACGTGGCGCTGCTGTTGCTCACTCACGTCTTGCGTGCGACGTTGAATCACCTGAATCAAATGCCAACCAAATTGTGATCTCACCGGAGGACTAATTTGACCAGGTAACAGCGCATCCATGGCTTGCTCAAATTCACGAACCGTATCACCTGGTGAAAGCCATCCTAAATCTCCTCCTGACGAAGCGCTGCTATCTTCCGAATACGCTTTCGCCGTTTCGGCAAAATCAGCGCCATGATCGATACGATCCTTGATCTGCATGATCATGCGGCGCGCATCATCTTCCGAGGTTAGCTCACTAATTTTGACCAGGATATGCCGAGCCTGCGTTTGATTAATGATAACCACCGGAGTTTCCTGAGGACGGCGGCCAAGCAATTTAAGTATATGGAAGCCCACGGGACTCTGGATGACTGGGGTCACTTCACCAGGTTGCATATCGATCAGCATTTCAGCAAACGTAGGTCCCATTTGGGTGATCGGGCGCCAACCAAGGTCTCCTCCTTGCATGGCATTGGGTGCATCGGAAAACTCAGCTGATACTTGGGCAAATTCGGCCCCTTCCCGCAATTTATTCAAGGCAGACTCGGCGCGCAGCCGCTTCGCCTCAACTTGCGCAGCATCCATTTGTTCCAGGATTTGAATCAAAATATGCGCAACATGATATTCATCGTTTCCGATCGATGATGTTTCCTGGGTCCGGAGAAAATTATCTATTTCACCTTCCGTCACAT
>CAYNXU010000224.1:0-3261 GCA_964401225.1 uncultured Nitrosomonas sp. | reverse complement strand
GAAAAGGAAAACAAAGAAGAAAACTTCACTGCGGTTACCCCTGATGAAATTGATCAGAAGCTCAGACGCGTCAATTCCCCGATGATCATTTCTCAGGGGTGGGGCCACACTACACCGGGTGGGAATGTCAATTACAACCTTGGTATCTACAACCCTGATGAAACTCAAGCTATCTGGCTATTTGCACATGTGTGGGTAGGTTCGGGAAACATTGACCCGATGGTTGGTTCGTTTTTGCAGAATGTTGATACACGTTTTCCCAGGTTAACACAACCTACCTTTGATGGACTTACCCTGGCACCCAATTCATCAGCGACGCTTCATTTCACCCTCAAGATGCCGATTACGATTGAGAAAACAAATTACATTGGAAATAGTTGCCTGATGCAGTTTAATTGGCACGATGTTGGGACGTATCTTGATCGTGGCGTTTTCGTATTCAACATTACGTAGTAGCTAGGCAGGTCGAGCATAAACAGCGATAAATCTCGATTCTGCTAGGTTACCTCAAGGTAACCTGCTTACACACAATCAATACGTTGGAAAAACTGAGCAAGTGACGCAATGCGGGTTGGTGGGGGTTGTGGGGCGCAAACTGCCTCCTCTCGCACGCATAGTTGGCCGCTGCGGGGCGATTTCGGGGCGGGCATGACTGCCCCCATCCGGTACCCCTGCGTTCGGAGTGGAGGGGCGATATTGAGGAGTTCATTATGTCCATGTCCAACTCGGTGGTTTAGGCTCGAGCTGTGAAGTTTGGATTAAACCTAGTGTATTCAGAAAAACTGAATTCAACACTGTAATACTTACGCCTGAGTTTGCTGAGGAACTGGCTCAAAAGCCCTGATCTATTCATCATATTTGTAGATCTGGCAAAGCCTGCTATTGTTATGATGAAAGCTGAATCGATACATTTCTGTAAAACATATCAAGATAGTATGCTGCTTGCCATATCAGATTTCACTTCTGAGGTAATATTGTGCATCATTCCAGCGCTATTCGTCAGCGTACGCACCATCCTTTAAATTGGAGGTAAGTTCATGTGCATAAAAAGATTGGTACTTAGTTTCTGCTTCATCTTTGCAGTAACTTCAAACGTTCAGGCTGTAAAGGTAGAAGGCTCATTTACAGCCGTAAAATCTTGCCCGGCATATCAGAGCTTTACGAAAGGCCATAATCCTGGTGATATTCACACAGTTCCAGGAAGAGTATATGAAATTGTTGAAGAGAATAAATCAGATGGTCCTTGGGCTCTTGTTTTAGTACCCGAAATTAGCAACTCAAGGCGATGGGTAGCAAAAGAATGCGGTGTCACGAATATAGTAAGCCGTCCCGGAGATTCCTCCGCTGCTCACAGCTGTAATACCGCCAATACGCACGATTCCTATGTTCTCGCTCTTAGCTGGCAAGCTGGATTTTGTGAGCATTATAGTTATTCAGGTATCAAGCCAGAGTGTGACAACCTGAACTCAGGACAGATATCTGTGACAAATCTCACCATTCACGGTCTTTGGCCAAATAAGCGTGGCTGTGGGAAGAGCTATGGAAACTGTTCTAATGCTCTGCTTGAGCTTACTGAAGAAACGATAGGCAAGATCGCACCCTGGATGCCTAATTGGTATTATTCAACTGATTTTGGAAATCACGAATGGAGAAAACACGGAACATGCCAGAAGCTTAATGATGATGACTACTTTATTCTTATGCAACGCTTAGCTGAAAAATTTGATAGTAGCCCGATGGGTGAGTTCATGCGAGAGAATATGGGTAACACAGTACGTGTGACTGAAATGGAAAGTTATCTATCTTCCAGTCTCGGTGAAGACGTCATAAGAAAAATCGAGCTTCGTTGCGTCGGCTCTGGAAAACGATATGTTAACGAGTTCTGGATTAATCTACCAACGGAAATAAACGCATCTGGAACGCTAGCTGAGTTAGTCTCGGGTGCACAGAATAAGACAAAATTCCGTGGTAACTGCGCCGAAGAAATATATATAGAGACTCCCGGCCCGAATTAATAGTTCGCTAACAAAGCCATAAACCCGAGCCCCAGAATAGCTAAGTACTGATTCTCACTGCTTTATAGGGGCCGGTTAATGCTCGCGTTGTCTCTTTAAAAAAAGCAAATTTCGAATTGTCTCACTGTCTGTTTTAACTCAAATTCAGTCAATCAAAATCAGATTAAATGGAGACTATTTTATGAAGCTGCCAGCTCAAATATGAGCTACTACATTTAAGTACAATTCAACACATAATACCGACTTCGTACTTGAACACAAGGCTATGCTCGGAAGCGGTTCCGTAGGAACTGCAGTAACTGGTTGTTTCAGATCAAGAAGAGCAGGGGGGGTGCCGCCAGATGCTGCTCATTTTCGGAATTAGTTCGGTTTGTATCGAGCGAATCATTGCCAGGAAAAAATTTGTTTGGGACTCATCTTCTTATTTGCAGATATCAACTGCTGAGCGCCTGACTTATGCTTTAAGTATCAGGCGATTTTCTTCCCACCTTGCATAGATTTCTTCAAATCTCATCTTCCTTGTCTCCTGTGGCCAGTTTTCTTTATAATGACAAGCATTCAAGTTCAGAAGCTATATTATAAGCATAATAGGTAATGTTGTTATTTAACGCATCAGCACCCCTACCTTCTTCTTTCACAAGAAGAAGTATTCTTTTTGGGTGTAACAACTCTTTGGCTACTTTTCTCTGTCCCAAGGATAGAACTATCGCCCTGAAGTGGAGGAATTTCAGCAGGCCAGCATATCAACGAGCCAAAGTGTCATGGGCTTCACCGAGCGTAGCGATTGGTACCCTATCATTTATTCGCAGAAAATCTAAAACTGCACGTATACGCATATGGTCGAAGGCTGAGTATGGCAATTAACTTGGCTGTCAATGGCACATTGATGCGGGGACTCGAGCTAAATAACAATATGCTCTCTGTCGGCGCAATCTTCGTACGAGAAACTAAGACCGTACCCGCCTATCGCCTATGGTCCATCAACGATCGGCATCCCGCGATGATTCGCGTAGCGTCGGGTGGTGTGTCCGTTGCTGTCGAAGTCTGGGAAATGCCGCCAGAAGGCATCGCGAAGATCTTGCAACAGGAACCTCCTGGACTCTGCATTGGCAAAATCGAGCTCGCAGATGGCGAAGAAATTCTCGGCGTACTCGGTGAGCCATTACTCTGCGAGGGTCAGCGGGAGATTTCACAGTACGGAGGTTGGCGTGCTTATATAAAAGCTATGAAGAAGGTGTGAAGACTG
>CAYNXU010000223.1:0-3263 GCA_964401225.1 uncultured Nitrosomonas sp. | reverse complement strand
AAATCTCAATAGAATGATATTGAAATAGGAAGCAAGGTTACTTTTGGTCACTCGACTTATCCAGCACGTTATCCACATGAGTATCATCAGGATTATTTTGTTGCTCCAATAATTTTGCCGCTCAATTGAGAATTTACATTTGACTAATCGAATCCCAATAAAAATTCCAAGAACGAATGGATAGCACGAAAGTCATATTCAAGATTAACCTTATTGTATATGTGGCTATTAGGGTACACTGCTAGCCGGGGTAACCCGAATATTTCCCACTATATAAGGAAAAATCAAAATGAAGAAAAGCTTATGTTTGAAAGTATTTAGTTCAGTAAGTCTGTTTCTCTTGTGTTTCAGTAGTTGGGTAAGCGCGGCAGAGCCCGCGACTGGTATCAATGAAGCGCGGCTCGTTGCGCAGTATAACTACTCTATTCACATCTTAGCCATGTTGTTAGTAGGGTTTGGTTTTTTGATGGTTTTTGTTCGAAGATATGGCTTTGGCGCAACAACCGGCACCTATCTGGTGGTTGCAACCGGGCTACCCCTTTATATTTTCTTACGGGCAAATGGCGTATTTGCCCATGAGTTGACGCCACATTCGGTGGAAACGTTGATTCTGGCAGAGTTTGCTGTCGCCACCACGCTGATCGCAATGGGCGCCGTGCTCGGGCGGCTGCGTGTTTTTCAGTATTCCTTGCTAGCGTTGCTCTTCGTCCCGACGTATTTACTCAATGAATGGCTGGTATTGGACAATGGTTCAGGGCTTACCGAAGGCTTTCAGGATTCAGCGGGATCAATCGTCATCCATGCGTTCGGCGCTTATTTTGGATTAGGCGTGTCTATCGTCCTGACGACCGCACTGCAACGCAGCCAACCGATTGAGTCTGATGCCACATCCGATCGATTCTCTATGCTGGGGTCGATGGTGCTATGGCTTTTCTGGCCCAGTTTTGCAACGGCGATTGTACCTTTTGAGGATATGCCGCAAACCGTTGTCAATACCTTGCTTGCACTGAGCGGTGCCACACTCGCCACTTATTTGCTGAGCACTTACCTGCACAAAGGTAAAACCTCGATGATGGATATGGCCAATGCCGCGCTGGCAGGGGGCGTTGCCATTGGCTCTACCTGTAATATAGTGGGTCCTGTCGGCGCATTCTCGATCGGCTTACTCGCGGGCGCAATTTCTGTCATTGGTTATGTGTTCATTCAACCCATGCTGGAGTCTAAATTTAAGACTGTCGATACCTGCGGGGTACATAATTTACATGGATTACCCGGATTATTGGGCGGATTCAGTGCGATTTTTATTGTTCCCGGCATCGCCGTTGCACAACTTTCCGGCATCGGAATTTCCATCGCAATAGCACTGGCTGGCGGCGTAATTGCTGGCTTACTGATTAAAATGACCGGCACAACCGAGCAGGCTTACGAAGACAGTCATGAGTTTACTCATGTAGAAGGGCCAGAAAGCGAGCATAAGGTCGAAGAACTGGCTTTGGAAGCAAAAGCAGACATACAAGATCTAAAAAATCAACTCAATGCTCGGGCTGCCTCCTCACCGATTGGTTCCGGGAGACAAGAGCCGGGCTCAATTGCATAACTCAGCTAGCGCATAACGCGTATTAACGCCGTTCACATCGAGTTTACCGAGGTGTGAACGGCTTCCAGTCTAGTATTCAGCAAGCGAGCCAACCCTTCCCCGCCTTGCCGCATCACCTGGTGGTGGTTCCATCTAAATACAGGACGAGCAAGCGGAGCGAGGAGATCCATCCACAAGCGATGGGTACGCACCCGCCAATCATAGCGCACACGGGTCACACCATCCGCATGAGCAAAATGCCACCGCCCAGTTCCCACCACATCACCGCTGGCTTGCCCTTCTATCAAGGCAAAGGGTATGACATGCCTCACACGCATATCGATAACCAACCGGTAGGGAATGCGCCCTCTCCAGGTAAAACGATGCACACTCCCTACCCCATTCGCATCGCCAGGCGCAAGTGTTTCTACTTTCTCCACGCCTTTCCACCAAGTTGGCCAAGCAAGGCAATCCGTGATGGCTTCGTACACCTCAGATAAAGGCGCAGATATACGCCATTCGGTAATCAATTTGAAATCAGCTGGCATTGTTTATACAAAAGACATTTGAGTAGATTAAAATCGGCTATTTCTGACAAAACCACAATGGCTGCAGCTGCACCCGCTCTGGCCATAAAAAGTAACCAATGAGAATAGCAATCATCGGCGCCGGCTGCTCTGGCCTCACTGCCATCAAAAATCTGCTCGATGCAGGGCTGGAAGAAATCATCTGTTTCGAGAAAAGCGACCAAATCGGCGGTAACTGGGTTTATACATCCGCCCCAAGTCATAGCAGCGTAAGCGAAGCCACCCACATTATTTCCAGCAAAACCCTGTCACAGCTCAGTGACTTCCCCATGCCCGACGATTATCCCGATTACCCCAGCCATCAGCAAATACTTGCGTATTTCCAGGCGTATGCAAAGCATTTTCATCTGAAAAAATACATTCGCTTCAATACCACGGTACTGCATGTTGAAAAAATTGAAAACGAGCGCTGGCGTGTGCATCTGGACGACGGCACTCAGCCAGAGTTTGACTACCTGCTAGTTGCCAACGGTCATCATTCCGTACCGCGCCATCCCGATTGGAAAGCGTGTTTCACTGGAAAGTACCTACATGCGCATGAGTATAAAACTAGCCAAGGGCTTGAAGGCAAGCGCGTACTCGTGGTTGGTGCCGGTAACTCAGGGTGTGATTGCGCGGTTGAATCCAGTCGCGTGGCTGCGCAGGTGGATATCAGCCTGCGTTCGCCGCAATATATTATTCCCAAATTTATCATGGGCCGACCTACCGATGCCTTTGCCGCTAATTTTCAGTGGTTGCCTCAAAGCGTGCAAGCTTGGCTGCAAAAAATCAGCCTTCATCTCCAGATCGGACGTTATCGTGACTACGCATTACCCGAACCTGATTTTTCTCCAACCCAAGCGCATCCCACCATCAACTCGACATTATTCGATAGGATCCGCCACGGCAAAGTGCACCCCCGTCCTGCTATTCAAAGCATTTCCGGACAAACTATCCACTTTGTCGATGGAACCACCACAGAATACGATGTCCTCATTGCTGCAACGGGTTACAAAATCAGCTTCCCTTTTTTTGATCAAGCGTTCATCAACTGGGAGAATGCCAGCGAAGTACCGCTTTATCTAAGAATCTTCCATCCAGAGCACCCCAGTTTATTTTTT
>CAYNXU010000222.1:0-3266 GCA_964401225.1 uncultured Nitrosomonas sp. | reverse complement strand
ATGCTTCGCCCGATTGAATATAGCCATACCCTATTTCTGGCGCATCAGGAGTAATACCAAAGGTAACCACAGTACCTTCCTCGGCGAGGATCATACCTTTGCGCACACTCATTTGAAAAGCGGGAAGATCTACGATGACATGATCCGATGGCATCACCAATAGAACAGGATCAGATTCATTACGAATTGCAGCTAGAGCGGCAAGCGTTAATGCAGGGGCAGTGTTACGTCCTGCAGGCTCTAATAAAATACTACACTCTTTGCCAATCACCCTAAGCTGTTCGGCAATGACATAACGGTACTCTTCATTACACACAATCATGGGTACATGGACACGCATATCTGTCAGTCCATCCAAACGGCGCACAGTCGCTTGCAATAATGAATCTTTATTAACCAGGGATAACAGTTGTTTTGGATACCGCTCGCGCGAGAGCGGCCACAGACGCGTACCAGACCCACCAGAAAGTACAACAGGAGTCAACGATTGCATGGAGTTTTCAATGTCCAACGGTTAAAAGATGTCAAATCGACTAATCAGTTTACAGTGTAGCGCTAAATTTAATCACGACCGAGCTCTGATACGAGTACATTAACAATACGCTCAGCAGCTTTTCCATCCCACAAATGAGGGCGACGCCCTTGTTTTCCTTCGCCACGTAAAATTTTGTTCACCTCAGCACTGATGCGTGCAGGATCGGTTCCAACCAGTGTATTTGTCCCCTCCTCAACTGTGATGGGTCGCTCGGTATTTTCACGAATCGTAATACATGGTACGCCTAAAGCGGTGGTTTCTTCTTGCAAGCCGCCACTATCCGTTAACACTACGGCAGCATCTTTCCATAAATCAAGAAAAGGCATATAAGCTTGCGGACCCACCAACGTAATATGCTTTCCCAGATCTATACCAAATTTTTTCAAATTATCGCGTGTCCGGGGATGCGCTGGAAAAATCAAGGGTAACTCAGCCGAAATTTCCTTAAGTACATTACTGATCCGTGAGAATACTTCAGCATCATCCACATTACTGGGTCGGTGCAACGTTATCACGCCATAACGTTTTGCCTGGGTGGTGTGGGCCGTTTTAAATTCGCTCGTCTCAGAAGCTCCCAACTCAGTTTGGGCCAGTTTGTTAATCTGGTAAAGCAAATTATCAACCATAACATGCCCAACATGATGAATGGCTTCGTCGAGCTTTCCTTCCCGGCGCAAATGTGTAATACCGCTAGGCTCCGTTACAAAAAACCAATCCGAAATGCTATCGGTGACTAGACGGTTTATTTCCTCCGGCATTTTCATATCACCACTACGCAAGCCTGCTTCTACATGAGCAACAGGGATATGCAGTTTTTTAGCTGCGATTGAACAAGCGAGCGTTGAATTAACATCCCCTACCACCACGATGGCATCAGGCCGTTCTGCCTGACAATATTCTTCAAAAGCCAACATGATTTTAGCCGTTTGCTGGGAATGACTGCCCCCCCCTGCCGCCATAAAAATATCGGGCTGAGGAATACCAAGTTCTTCAAAAAATACATCATTCATCTCTCGATCGTAATGCTGGCCAGTATGGACGATACGATGGGCCAATTCACCATTTTCCTGTAAAGCTCGCACAATGGGGGCAATCTTCATAAAATTTGGCCGTGCACCCGCAACAAGATAAATTTTCTTACGCATATAGTTAGTCCAGTTCTCTGCTAATAGATTGCCTGAGATTGTAAACCACTCATTAGTGAAAACAGTCGAGAATTCAGGTCATTTTATAGGTTTATTATCAAAATTACTTCCCTTGAGTTATATATTGATCATTATTACTTGCATTCTCTATAAATATGAATATAATTACGAATCATTCTCATTAGCGAAATCATTTTCGCTATAGTAATCATTAACCATCGAACTTTTAACCAGTCGACAAAAGGCGTGCTTCATGTATATTTGTGTCTGCAAGGGGGTAACTGATCATGCGATTCGCGAAGCTGTTCTTCAGGGTGCTGAACGGATGCGTGATTTAAAAGCTTGTTTGGGCGTTACGGAGCAATGTGGAATCTGTGCATGTCATGCAAAAATGGTGCTAGACCAAACATTGATGAAAGAAACCTCAACCCACCCTCTGTCACCTAAGCCAACTCGTCCATGCAAGTCAACCGTCTGAGGAGACAGTTATGAAAGGTAATGCAGATATTATTCGCTGGCTAAATCGCCAGCTACAGCATGAATTAACCGCGATCAATCAGTATTTTCTCCATGCCCGCATGTATAAAAACTGGGGATTCAACAAGCTTGGGGATCATGAATACCATGAATCCATCGAGGAAATGAAGCATGCTGACAAACTCATTGAACGTATCTTGTTTCTGGAAGGTTTACCTAACCTACAAGAGCTAGGCAAGCTTTTAATTGGTGAATCAGCACAAGAATGTGTGGCCTGCGATCTCAATTTGGAAAGCACTTCACGCGAGACCTTGATCGCTGCGATAGCCGATTGTGAAAAAGTACAAGATTATGTTTCACGGGAAATTTTTGAACAAATTCTGGAAGATACGGAAGAACATATCGACTGGCTGGAAACGCAATTGGATGTCATGCAAAAGGTAGGCGCTCAGAACTGGTTACAAAGTCAAATGTAGTCCTTTATTCGTCGCTGGCAATTCAAATACTGTCAGCGACATCTTCAGCCAGCCAGCCCACTCTCCTCCCGGGCAAGCCAGCCAATAATTCTACAACTGACTTTATCAAAAACCCAGGCTGGGAAAAACCTCAATAAATCAAATGAATAAATTGCTAGGTCTATGTCCATCCTTCACATGACGGGTACGCATAATGCGCGGCTGCTTCCAATATCAATAAAACTTGATAAATCCTTATGTTTGTCAGAGTCACTTAGATTTTATTTGTAATTGTTACATAACAAACAAATATCGCGCCAATCGATCAGTTCCCTATGCATAACCATTTTAAATTAGCAAATATTCATCTGATAGGAGGAAGTATAGTGTTTCGATTCACGCTCAGGCTTATTACTGCAGTGATTGCAGTGATTGCAGTGATATTTACCCAACCGCTGCAAGCGCAACAAAATAATGCAGAAAATACAGCGCCGTCGACGGAAATAAAACCGATTACCGCTACCACAACAAATCCAGTAGTAATGCCGCGTATCGATGTCATTGGCACCAGTGAAAATCTCAAAACGATTTCAGGTAGCGCCGATGTTATCGACAAAAAAACGCTTGAATCTAGTAGAGTATTTACTGTTAATG
>CAYNXU010000221.1:0-3270 GCA_964401225.1 uncultured Nitrosomonas sp. | reverse complement strand
CAATATTTTAGCTTCGGATAATGAATTATTAATCATCATCACATTATGTCACTCCCCGAAGTATTCGCTTAAATAGAGTATTAACCGCATGTCTAAACTTCAGATTCGTTTATTTGGATTCCAAATGCCGATTCAAATCCATGCTAGCATGTGGCACACCAAGAATTTTCACAACATCACCATCTATACGATAAAAAATGAGATGCCTACCTTCCGGCAAACACCTATAACCATCTGCAACATCTGGACGCGTTGCACCAATATAGGGCGTTTCTAATAGGCTTAGAATGCTATGCTCTATCTGTGCCAAATATAAATCTGACTGTTGTTCTCCCCAATTTTCTCTTGTGTATTCTTCTATAGAGACAAGATCCTCTCTGGCCAATTTAGAGATGACTAATCTCATTTATTGGCCTAGCTTTTCTCGATTTCCCGTTTTGATATCTTCGAACAATTCATGTAGCTCCCGTTGATCATTAATCGTCGTGGATTCACCGCGTTTAATTTGTGCTTCTCCCTCAGCCAGGCGTGCACGCAGACGCTCTAATTTCATTTCTTCGTAGTCCTGAATAGACATCACGACGACGACTGCCCGTCCTTGTTTTGAAACAGCTACAGGTTCTCTTTGCGCAGCGTCGAGTAGTGCGCCAAAATGTGTTTTTGCTTCCGAGGCTGGTATAGATTTCATGACAGCAGACTCCATTCTAAAAAATACTATTTTATATGATCATTTTGATCATATTAATTAAATTAACCATAAAAAGTTACTCAGCTCCACTATAAACTGACTTATGAGATAGTAATATTTTGATTCACTTACACATTTTTACCGATGGCAGTGTCCATACTCAATCAAAGGTGGGATATGGCCTTACCTGGTAGTCGCCGACTTGGCTACGCCGATAGCATCGCTGCAAGATGCAGTAAAAGTGAAGCGCTTCGAGCAAACCAGCTCGACCAGATTGGAATTACAAACGTTGTTGTGGGCACTCAGTGAAACGATTGCTTTGGCCGATGGCGCCGACATTACTCTGACGGTTTATACCGATTCACAAAATATCATGAGCCTGCCAAGCAGGCGCGCTCGTCTTGAACAGAATGATTATTTTTCGAGTAAAAACAAACGACTGAATCATTATGAGCTGTACCAACAGTTTTACCGGTTAAATTCCAGGCTCAATTGTGTATCTTAGGGTCAGGTACAGAATCATGAATTGATGTGGACAATCGTTTTCAATCTATATCATTCAGTGGCTTAGGGCGAAGTGGAAGCAATCTCACTCTAGTACGATTGGTGTCAACAGTTAGCAATGCACCATCATCCAAATCAGTAGATAATTGCTGCGACGCCGCGATCACTTGTTTACCTATAACGTCAGGGTTAACATCATTGGCACGGATTTGCACTACACTTGGTTTTTCACCATGCGTTGCTGCCAAGATAGTGCTGAAATCCAAGTCGTGTGTAAGAACGATATACTCATTAGCCTTGGCGTAAGCCATTATTTCACTGTCCGATGCATGGTATGCGCCAAGTGCAGACCAGTGCGTTGCCTCAAAGCCTGCGTTAATCAATAAATCAACCCAACGCGGCGACAAATTCATGCCAATGAGCAGTTTCATGAAGAAGCTAATATATACTCGTCACACTTCAAAATTTGGTTTTTATAATCCCTCATCCGGCCTTCTCCCAGCGGGAGAAGGTATAGATGCCGAATTTTGAAGTGTGCCGAGTATAACTTCACGTTCCTTTGCTCGCCATGCGGCATAACGCAGCGCCTGCATAATGTCTTCACGTTCAAGATAGGGATAGTCGGCAAGAATTTCATCAATGCTGCGGCCCACACCAACTTGTCCTACGATCATACCGACGGTGACACGCATACCCCGGATACATGCTTTACCGCCCATGATGCCAGGGTGCTGGGTAATACGATCAAGTTGGTTCATTGTTTGCCCTTATCAAATGGCAGGTTGATTAGGTGCTGTTCAAGCGAATTGATTTCAATATGCGCATTAAATCAATTAAATTCGGTCATTTCAAGTGCATTCCGATGGTAACAAAATGGGGTAACGAATAAATAAAAATAAGTGTATATACTACAGACCTTGGCAAGACCACTTCGTTTACAATTTCCGAATGCGCTTTATCACGTAACATCGCGTGAAGTTCGTTGCGAAAATATTTATGAAGACGATGATGACCGGCTAAGGTTTTTAGAAATACTTGGAGTGCAGCGTCGCTGCCGCCAGCTTCGTTTCTCTACAAGGCGGCCAAACCACCTTTGCGATATCTCTTGAAGTGATTGCGAACAGTTTCACAGTCAATCAATAGGGCTTGTGCAATCTTTGTGGCTGACTACTCTTTACCTAACAGATAAACAGCTTTATCTCGATCACCCGTCCTTGTTTTGAAACTACAAGTTCTCTTTGCGCAGCGTCGAGTAGTGCGCCAAAATGTGTTTTTGCTTCCGAGGCTGGTATAGATTTCATGACAGCAGACTCCATTCTAAAAAATACTATTTTATATGATCATTTTGATCATATTAATTAAATTAACCATAAAAAGTTACTCAGCTCCACTATAAACTGACTTATGAGATAGTAATATTTTGATTCACTTACACATTTTTACCGATGGCAGTGTCCATACTCAATCAAAGGTGGGATATGGCCTTACCTGGTAGTCGCCGACTTGGCTACGCCGATAGCATCGCTGCAAGATGCAGTAAAAGTGAAGCGCTTCGAGCAAACCAGCTCGACCAGATTGGAATTACAAACGTTGTTGTGGGCACTGAGTGAAATGATTGCTTTGACCGGTGGCAACGACATTACTTTGACGGTTTATACCGATTCACAAAATATTATGAACCTGCCAAGCAGGCGTGCCCGTCTTGAACAGAATGATTATTTTTCCAGTAAAAACAAGCAACTGAATCATTACGAGCTGTACCAGCAATTTTACCGGTTGAATTCCCGGCTCAATGGCAAGTTTGTCAAAGCGATAGGCCATCAGGCGTCCAGCAGGAAAGATCAGATTGACCAACTGTTTGGCTTGGTTGACCGGGCAGCGAGGCGAGCGTTACGGGAAAATTTTTAGAGGTTGTGAACGGCTAGAATTAACTTCTCTCTACAGCGCACGCACTTTCACCGTTCTACCTTTGACCTTGCCTGCAGATAATTTGCGCACAGCTTCGCGGGCGATATTGCGTGCAACAGCGACATAGGTTGATTGATCTGTCACGGTGATTTTGCCGACTTGCTCACGCG
>CAYNXU010000220.1:0-3272 GCA_964401225.1 uncultured Nitrosomonas sp. | reverse complement strand
GTGATGGTCATTATAGGCTTGCTTGCAGCGTATGTTGGCCCCAAATATTTTTCGCAGGTGGGTAAGTCAGAGGTTAAGATGGCTCAAGCTCAGATAGATTCACTTGAAAAAGCATTGCATCAATACCGCTTGGATGTAGGAAGCTATCCGACTACCGAGCAAGGATTGAATGCGCTTATGACGCGCCCTGGCAATGAGCCAAAGTGGCAAGGGCCTTATCTTGGCAAAATGCCTCCGCCTGATCCTTGGGGGCGACCTTATCAGTATAAGTACCCCGGAGAGCGTGCAGAATTTGATCTGTTTTCGTTAGGGAAGGATGGGCAGCCAGGTGGGACGGGTGAGGCAGCTGATATCACCAATTGGTAGAGTGGATTGATGCGTTACACCGTAAAAGCGATCCTTGCTAAACAAGGCACAGTATCTCTCGAGCTGGATGCGGCTAGCGAGGAGGAGGTGCGAAGCCAGATTGCTGCTCAAGGCGGGATGGTGTTGAGTGTGCAACGTGATTTGAGAGGTTGGTTTCCCAAATCCAAAACGCGTTTCCCCCTTACCCATTTCAGTCAGGAACTCCTCTCTCTGTTAACGGCAGGTCTCAGCTTGGTGGAAAGCATTGAGACGCTCCTTGAAAAGGAAGAAGACGGTAGTGTACGTAAGATTATCCAAGAAATTCTCGCGCGTTTATATGAGGGGATGACTTTTTCTCATGCGTTAGAAGCTTACCCGCTGATATTTCCTCCGCTATATATCGCAACGATCAGGGCAAGCGAGCGAACAGGAGATTTACCTGAAGCGTTGACGCGATTTGTTACTTACCAGTCACAAATGGATCTGGCGCGAAAGAAATTGGTGGGTGCTTCGATTTATCCCGTGCTGTTGCTAGTGCTTGGACTGCTCGTGTCAGTGTTTCTCCTGGTTTTTGTGGTACCTAAATTCAGCGCTATTTATGAGGATATCAGTGCTGATTTGCCATGGTTATCCATTATGCTGATTAAATGGGGGCATTTGGTGCACGAGAGCGGTGGGGTGCTGGCGGTGGGTTTCCTTGCCGTGTTGGCGTTAGCTATTTATGGTTTCACGCGTCCGATATTCCGGGCGCGTTTAATGCAGTGGCTATGGCGTATTCCGGCGATTGGTGAGCGTATGCGCGTTTATCAGCTTGCCCGCTTTTATAAAACACTGGGAATGTTGTTGCGAGGAGGCATTCCGATCACGAAAGCGCTGGAAATGGTGAGTGGTCTCTTGCAGGCTCATTTTCGACCCAGGGTCATCGCAGCAGCAGCCCATATCCGGGAAGGCAAGACAATTTCCAGTGCAATGCAGTTGGCAGAGTTGACGACTGCGGTAGGAAGTCGGATGCTACGTGTGGGTGAACGGACGGGCCTCATGGGGGATATGATGGAGCGTATCGGCAACTTTCATGATGAAGAAATCGCACGATGGGTTGAGTGGATGACCAAATTGATCGAGCCACTGCTGATGGCAGTTATTGGTACGATTATCGGTGGTATTATTATCTTAATGTATATGCCCATTTTTGAATTGGCAGGAAGTATCAATTGATCGAAGCCGTTACACAGTCTCCTACAAAAATATCCATCGATTCCTATCAGTTAAGCCAAGCGCGTCAGCAGGCGTTGGCACAGAATACGTCAGTCATCAAGATACTGGAGGAGACGTTTGGACAATCCTCTGACGAGCTAATGACTGAATTAAGTCTGTTGCTACGGATGCCCGTGTTGAGGATGGAAGATTTGCATGAATTACGTCCCGCTTTTGAAATATTATCTTTTGCCGAGGCAGTTAAACAAGAATGTGTATTGTTCAATAGACACCAAGAGTACCTTCTTGCGGTGGCTGATCCATTTTCAACTCATTTGCGTGCTTGGGCGGATGAGTACATCGCGGTAGGCGTCACTTGGTATTTAGTGCACCCGGCTGATCTTTCTGCTTTTTTTACACAGCAAGAAAAGAACATGCGGGCGATGGATAATGTATTGCCAGCCGAGCAGCAAGGCATTGTGACGGCTGGAATCGAGGATCTGTCGTTAAAGACGATTCATGAAGGCACGAGTCAGGTGGTGAGGTTGGTGCATTCCACTTTATATGACGCGCATAAATCGCAAGCAAGCGATATTCACCTTGAAACAGCACCGGGTGCATTAGCAATAAAATATCGGATCGATGGCGTATTGACCATGATCGGTGTTATGCAGGGTAATGATTTGGCGGAACAGGTCATTTCGCGTATCAAAGTTATGTCCGATCTCGATATTGCCGAGCGTCGTATTCCCCAGGACGGCCGCTTCAAAGTTTCCATACAGGGACGGGAAATTGATTTTCGCGTATCGATCATGCCGAGTATTTTTGGGGAAGATGCTGTGCTGCGGATTCTCGACCGGCAGGCGCTAACAGACCATGTCGAGGGATTGACGTTGAATCAGCTTGGTTTTAACCAAGAAGCCATCACCACGATACGTCGATTGAGTTCGGAACCTTATGGTATGTTGCTGGTGACCGGGCCTACCGGGAGTGGTAAGACTACCTCGCTTTATGCGGCCATTTCAGAAGTAAATCGTGGTGATGATAAGATTATTACGATTGAAGATCCCATCGAATATCAGTTATCGGGCGTACTACAAATACCTGTTAACGAAAAGAAAGGCTTGACCTTCGCAAGGGGATTGCGCTCAATTCTGCGGCATGATCCAGATAAAATTATGGTAGGTGAAATCCGTGATGCAGAGACGGCGCAAATTGCGATACAGGCTGCACTGACCGGACACCTGGTTTTTACAACGGTGCATGCGAATAATGTCTTTGACGTGATCGGTAGGTTTTCCCATATGGGAGTTGATCCCTATAGCTTCGTTTCGGCACTGAACGGCATTGTCGCGCAAAGGCTGGTTCGTCAATTGTGCCCTCATTGCATTATTGAAGAGCGCCCTGAAGATCAATTGATTGCGGAATCAGGTATTACTCCTGAACAATCAGAACAATATCATTTTCGTTCTGCAAAAGGTTGCGGTCAATGTCGAGGAAGTGGTTATCGAGGGAGGAGCGCCATTGCAGAGATATTATTATTGAATGATGAAATTCGCGAGCTGATTATTGCCCAGGCGACCATTCGCCGTATCAAGGAAGCAGCTAGACAGAATGGTACGCACTTCTTGCGTGAAGCTGCGTTAGAAATGGTCAAAGCAGGACAGACTAGTTTACAGGAGGCCAATCGTGTCACGATTGTGGCGTGATCAAATCCAGGTTTTTTTTGCTCC
>CAYNXU010000219.1:0-3287 GCA_964401225.1 uncultured Nitrosomonas sp. | reverse complement strand
CCTGATTGGTGATTCCAGAGCATTGCGTACAGTTGATTGTGAGAGAGAAGTTCCGCGTGACTGCCTTGCTCAACGATGCGCCCCTTGTCTAATACAATGAGTCGATCCATCGCCGCTATAGTCGATAAGCGATGGGCAATTGCAATGACGGTTTTGCCTTGCATGAGTTGATACAGGTTTTGCTGAATACTAGCTTCGACACCTGAATCCAGAGCGGAAGTTGCTTCATCCAATATAAGAATAGGTGCATTTTTTAATAATACGCGAGCGATCGCGATGCGTTGACGTTGCCCTCCTGAAAGATTGACGCCTCGCTCACCGACAAAGGCATCATACCCTTTGCGCCCCTTGCTATCGAGAAGTGTTTGGATAAATTCATGAGCATGGGCAAGTTTTGCCGCTTCAATCATCTGCGACTCAGTCGCATCAGGTTTGCCGAATAGAATGTTGTCTCGGATAGAGCGGTGAAGTAATGAGGTGTCTTGAGTAACGATGGCAATATTGGCACGTAAGCTGTCTTGAGTCACGTGACGAATATTCTGTCCATCGATCTGAATATTGCCTTGCTGGACATCATAAAAACGTAATAACAGACTAACCAAGGTTGATTTGCCAGCGCCTGAGCGACCAACAATGCCTACTTTCTCACCCGCAGCGATATGTAAATCAAAATTATTAAAAACTTGTTCGCTTTGTTGTTGATCTACTCGATTATAGGTAAATCCGACATGGTTGAAATCAATAGCGCCCGAGGTTACTCTTAATGAAGAGGCATTAGGTGTATCCACGACGGTCTGCGGTTCAGATAAAGTATTGATGCCATCCTGAACGATTCCGATATTTTCAAATAAATCACTAACTTCCCACATGATCCAGTGCGACATGCCCGTGAGGCGTATCGCGAGGCTCAGGGCGATGGCGATAGCGCCTGTACTGATATTGCCTTCGATCCATAGAAAAATTCCCAGCGCGCCGATACTGAAAACCAATAGCATATTATTGATCCAGACGCACGTATTGAGTCCCGTAACCAGGCGCATTTGTGGGTGCACGGTGTCTAAAAAATTTTGCATGCTTGCTTTGGCGTATTCTGATTCACGTTGGGTGTGTGAGAATAGTTTGAGCGTCAAAATATTTGCGTAACTATCTACAATGCGACCCGTCATATTCGAGCGTGCGTCAGCCTGCAGCTTAGAAATGTTTCTTAATCTTGGAATGAAGTAAGATAGAGTGACTGAATATACTGCCAACCAGAAGAGTAGCGGAATGCATAAACGGAAATCAGCATTGGCAACGAGTAATAACGTCGTGATGAGGTAGACGGTGACAAAAAGCATCACATCCAGTGTTTTCATAACTGCTTCTCGAACAGCCAGGGCTGTTTGCATGACCTTGGTTGCAATACGACCACTGAATTCATTCTGGAAAAATGCATAGCTTTGATTGAGTAGATAACGATGAGCATGCCAACGCACGATCATTGGGAAATTACCTACTAAAGTTTGATGCATGATCAAGGAATGAAGCAGCACAAGCATGGGCATCAGCACTAAAATAAATAGTGATAAGCCAATCAATGAAAAGATTTCTTCTTGCAAGAAGCTTTGGGGATCTTTTTCAGACAGCCAATCGATAATCTTTCCAAGAACGCCGTATAGCATAGCCTCACCGATAGCAACACAGACAGTCAAGATTGCTATCAACAGCAGATAGCGTTCAATTCCTCGGATATAGTGACGACAGAATTGATACAAACCCTTGGGCGGTTCACTTGGGTGTTCAGGCGGAAATGGATTGATTAAGCGCTCAAAGTAGCGAAGCATATAGCTATTTACTGGAGGGCGGGTGTGAGAGCGTTGAATTAAGGGCGTCTCTAGAAATTCAAGGCGTTAGGCAAAACTAGCCACAAACAAAAACTGGTGGCGCAATTTGGATTTTTAAAGATGCCCTTAAGATTACTTTTACGCGCGAACTTATCCCTCAAATGTTAGCCTCCACTGATTCGTTCAAATATTCTGAAACCTGCCACATAGGTACCAATAGCAGAGCCCAGCGACGATAACATAAAGATCATTAAGATTCGTGTCACCTGATTATGCCACCAGCCTTTCAAACTGGTAGCATCGCTTCTGAGGCGACTAAAATCGCCTACCTGAGGTTTGCGTAGTAAAGTTTCGGCTGCGGCAGCAACCATGCCTGCGCCAATCATTGGATTAAGGGAGGTGATGGGAGCAGCTAAAAAAGCGGTCAGAATGGTTAAAGGATGCGCAAGTGCAATCAATGCACCCAATGCAGACAGGCCGCCATTGATTAGTACCCAGTCAATGACCATTGCGAAACCAATTTCAGGGCTGCGGTTAAACCCAATCGTAAAGCCTAACAGGATGACTGAGACAATGATCCATGGCAAATACTTAAACCAATTTGAAGAATCTGGGATCGTATCGAGTTGTTTGAGTGTTTCATCTGGATTGCTGATGCTGCGTGTTTGCAAGATCTGTTCTATGCCCTTTAAGTGACCAGCGCCAACAACCGCTAGCGTGTGTTGATAATTATTTTCAGTACTTTCTTTGAGTAGGCGCGCAGCCATATATTCATCACGTTCGCTGATCAGTGGTTTGAATAAGTGCTTTTCATTTTCTGCAAACTGTGAAAAAGCGCTCTCCAATACATCGCCTTCTTTTAATTTTTCGATTTCTTCAGCGCTCACTGATTCCCGTGAGATAATGCTGGCTAGCAAACCACTGTATAACTCCATACGCCTCCACCACGGCACATTGCGGTAAATACGTTTGAGTGTCGTGCCAATTTCCCGATCAATGAGTAAAACCGGTAATTTCGCCTCCATTGCATCGTTAATGGCTGTGCGCATTTCTGCGCCAGGCTCAATCCCCAATCGTTCGGCCATGCGTTGCTGAAAAGCGCCTAATGCCAGACTAGCTGCAACCATGCTCGCTTGACCTTTTTGTATAACTTGAAAGAGATCCATTTTGGATAAGAGATCAGGGTTGACAATTGCTCTGTGACGGCTTGGACATAATTCAATTGCAACTGCATCGAATTCACCGGTAGCAATCAATTCTTTGACTTTATCCGCACTAGCTTGGGAAATATGTGCGGTACCAAGAATGGTGATTTTTTGACCATCGATTTCTAGGGTCTTTATGGGTTCTGTCTTAATCTCATTGCTAATTTCGATAGTTGCTGCCGTTTGTGTTTGCTTTAATTCAGACATGAGTGATATCGTTTTCCCGATTAAGGTCTAAAGTAAAATTGTTTTGACGAAT
>CAYNXU010000218.1:0-3309 GCA_964401225.1 uncultured Nitrosomonas sp. | reverse complement strand
TGCTTGGCACAGCGCAGCACGCATGGCTATCTGCTCAGCGGGAATATTGCTGCGCCGAGCCTTCAGACTGTCGATTTCGGCGATCAGAATGTCATGTTCTTGTTTGCCTTGGCGCAAACTGACGCCTTGCTCGGTCAGATCATTTTGCAGGCGGGTATCTTGTGTGCGTGTGGCTTCTTCTAGTGCCGTGAAGCGTTGCCGCTGGGCAAGAAAGCTGATTTCGTCATTTGCGGGTATTTCATCAATCGCGCCTATCAGCTCGTTATAGCGCTGCGCTTTGCGTGCGCGTGTCTGGCGTTCCTGATCTTTATTGTTTATTTCGATGGCCAGTCGTTCCAGGCGATCACCACCGTTGTCAGCAATACTGCGTTTGAGTTCATCGACTTCAGCCCGTTGAGCATCACGGCGTTCTTCGCTACGCTTGACTAGAGCATCCTGATTCATCCATTCAATGGCCAGGGCTGCGAGTCGGTTCTCGAGCAAGTCGAACTTTAGGCTGGCGAAGTAGGGTTTGAGGGCTTCACGACAAGCGCGACGTTCTTCGATATGCGCACGCAATGAAGCATGCTGCTCACAGTCAGCAACCAGCGGTGTGAGTAACTCCACTTGGCGTTTGGCTTTCAATACAGCTTCATGCGCGCGGTTGAGGTCATCGAAGTGGCCAATCAGTGCCGTGATGCGGGGTGCGACATCAAAAGGTTCGAGCATGTGACTACGGACAAAATCAGTCAAATTGCCTACAGATTTCATTGAGACCGTTTGGTGAAACAATTCCAGCGCTTGTTCATTATCAATGCCGAAGCGACGCCGGAACCAGGCGCCATAAGGTGGAAAACTATCAAATACGTCAACTCCGGGGCTTCCGCTGCCGGCACGCAGCCGTTTGCGTAATTGCGCGATATCGGTGCCAAAGTGTGCAAAATCGGTGGCAATCGACAAAGCGCGCTCTGCGCCGACGAAAAAGCGGGCAGGCTGTCCTTGTGCATCCTTCATCCAGAATACCTGCGCGAGCGTCACGGTCTGGTCGTAGCCAGCATTATGAAACACGCCCAAAATGACGGAATAATTACTGGCGTCACGTAGCGCGACAGGTTTGGCTGTATTGCCTATTTCACTCCGTTCGGATTTGTAATGGCCGAGCACATAGGAACGCAGGGTACGCTCTTTGTTGTCAGCGCCAGCTGCCTTGTTATAGGCGATACGGTGCGCGGGCACCAGCAAGGTGGTGACTGCATCTACCAGTGTGGATTTTCCCGAACCGATATCACCTGTCAGCAGGCAGTTTTTGCCATTGAGATGCAAAGTCCATACGCGGCCATCAAAGGTTCCCCAGTTGTAAACTTCCAAGCGCTGCAAGCGAAATCCCGAGAGCGTATCGTCAGCCATGAAATCGAGTTCCAGGGTATGCCGTTCATTCATCGTGGGTTTGTCCATATTCTCCTAAAAGATGCGCCTGATAGGCCGCGAGTCGTGCATCTAAATTTGCCAGCCACTGGGCATCGACAAATGCCTTGATGATGCGCCGTACTTCGAACGTTGCTACTTGTCCTGTTGATTGTCCTGCACTAGGTTTCAACCGCCGCAGGAATCCTAGTTCCACGATTTTGTTGAGATGCGTCTCAATCTGATCGATCAAACGCGCTTCATTGCTGCTTTCTGGTAGGAACACGCGAATGAGCTCGACGATCTCGTCACGGGTAAGCACTAGCCGTGTATCACTGCCGCTCGCATCAAATTCAGCCAGCTTTTTGCGTAGTAACGCCAGCAGCAAGCTTACCGGAAACGATAGCGGCCGTCTCGCAACCAGACGGGGAAGTTTGGCTGTGACGTCATCGTTTGATTCTGGTTGCGCACGCAGGAAGGCATAGCCCTCTGCCTCATCCAATTCCAACTCTAATCCCAGCACGGCTACATAATCTCGTACGCGCGCCTGCAGTTGGAGCAAAGTGTTCCATAAACCCGTGTCGCTTTCCTGGTAGATTACGCCCTTGAGTAATGGGATGACCAGGGCTGACAAGTCATGGCTTGTGGTCATAGTTTCAAACGGTTCCTCCGCCATCGCTACCTCACAAAGATCACACGGGGTAGACGTGCCTGTTTCATCTTTTCTTCTCCATTCAAGCTGGCGCTTTGCCAAATAATGGTTTCGGTTGCTTCTTCATCTACCACGGTTTGGAAGGATTCGCTGGCGAGCTCCAGATAGGCCACCACTTCCGCTAAGCCATGTTGTAGCGGTTGCAACTCACACAGGGTGCCCAGCGTAATTTGGGAACGATCTTGCAAGGCGTGGCGGATATGACGTGCCAATCGGCCCTTGTCGATCACTACTTGCGAATACAATACCGCCATTGATCCCTTACTATCGTCTTCGGCATCACCTGACGGTAGTTCGATATCCACGATCGATGTTTTGCTACTCGGCGTATAAAGCGGCCGTTCCATCGGTAACTCAATGGTGGCGGCCATGTCGGCGATGTGCATCACGTCACCCGGTGGTGGGGATTCGCGTAGCGCCAGCGCCTTGATTTCTAATCCACGCAAAATATCCATGATGCGGCGGTTTTCCAGCCAAGCTTGATCATCTAGAAAACGCCGTAACTGCTGTGAGAGCTGGGCGACCGTGCGTTGGGTATGCTCACCAGCTTCCAGCCAGTCGTAATGTATCCGGCGAGTACGCACATCGGGTTTGAGTTCAGTCACAGGAGGCAATGACAATACACGTTCAAGTAACACTGACAGCTCTTCCTGACGGCTGCTCGACATTAGAAAATCCCAAAAAGCCCGGAAGCTGCGCCCCTGATCCGAATCTGCGATCGCATCGCGTTCACCCATGATTTCTTCCAGCAATGCTCCCTTGGCGCCTTCCCATAGCGCAATGCGCTCCCGCACACGTCGATCCAGGCTACGAAAGTTATGCTCCACTTCACGAAAATCTGTCAATAATTCGCGTGCTAGCTGCATGAATTGCTGGAAGCGATCTTTTAATCCAGTATCGTCCAGCAGCGGAATGTCGCCAGTTTGCACGCGGGCAATTTCAGCGTCGATCTCATCACGGCGTTTCTGCAACTCAGCAATGCGCGCCTGCGGGTCGGTTTCACTGCCTTCACTCATCTGCTTGAGTAGCTCGAACAAAGTGAGTAAACGCGACTCCGTACCGACAAAGCTGCGTTCGGCCAGTGTCGATAGCCAGCTGATCGCTTTTTCACTGGCTGGCATTAGATCGAAATGCGGTTCATCCGATCCCTGAGTGTAAAATTTGCGCAGCCAACCTTTCTCGGTGCTGGCCCAGTCATTGAGATACTCCAGCGC
>CAYNXU010000217.1:1955-3345 GCA_964401225.1 uncultured Nitrosomonas sp. | reverse complement strand
TTTATCATTTTCATCGTGGCGGCATCTTCGACAAACTCTGCTACTGTTTTTTTACCCAAGCCGCGTGCTATTTCTACCATGGCTTTAACAAAAATCTGATTGTCACGATTGTTAGGAAGATCATGGATGAATAGGCCGTCTATTTTAAGTATTTCTACACCCAAATATTTCAGATAGCCAAAAGTGGAAAACCCGCTGCCAAAATCGTCTAGGCATACACGACATCCTGCCTGATGGACTGCTTCGATAAAGCGTTGAGCGTCTTGCAGGTCTGATACGGCTGCGGTTTCAGTAAGCTCAATGATGAGACGCACAGGGTCGATCTCAAATTCAGTCAACAGCCCGCGGATATAATGTGGGATGGCAGGATTATCGAACGTGCGTCCTGAAATATTAATTGCGATCGGCGGCATATCGGGATATTGGTTGAGTAGCACAATACTCCGTTTTATGACCCACCGGTCTATATTGACAATTTGTCCATTTTTCTCTGCAACGGGTATGAACTGACCTGGCATGATTAAACGATCTGGCTCCTCAGAATCGCGCATTCTGACCAATGCTTCTAAATGAGACAATGTGCTGTGAGTCGTTTCGTATACACCTTGAAAATGAATTTCAAACAAGTCTTGCTCAAGTGCTTGCGCTATTCGGTTGTGCCAAGTCATTCGATGAACCATGGCCTCGGACGCGTCGCGTGCAGGATCATAGATTGTCCAGGTATTCTTACCCTTATTTTTGGCCTGATACATAGCGGCATCCGCATGTGCAATCAGATTTTCTGCCGTTTCTCCATGCTCTGGAAAGATGGCGACGCCTACACTACTGGTGAGACGAAAATTGTTGCCGCCGAACCGCATGGGAATGGAGGCGATAGCCGCTACAATACGGGCAGGCAGCGCGCTGATATCATCTTTGTGTTGAATAAGGCTCAGAATGGCAAACTCATCCCCGCCTAAGCGAGCGAATATTTCGATATGACGAACTATGCTGGAAATTTCACCAGCGGCGCGGATCAAAACGGTATCACCAGCACGGTGGCCAAAGGTGTCATTAATATATTTGAAATCATCGAGATCAAAATAGAGCAATGCAAATTTACTCTGGTTACGTAGAGAAGTTGCGATTAAATTATCTAGCTCTTCCTGGAAGCGGTACCGGTTGTATAGACCCGTCAGCGGATCACGTTCTGCCAGGTAGATAAGCTGCTGGGCGGTTTGCCGTTCTTGGGTAACGTCTTCATAAATCCACAATCGCCCTATGGTTCGGTTCTTAATATCATATACCGGGTAAGATACCTGGTTGAGCATACGTCCGTCAGTGAGCTCGAGCTCAAATCGTTCGCTGATTTCATGGGCATCCAGTTTGGGAAGCACATATTTTGCTGCGT
>CAYNXU010000217.1:0-1855 GCA_964401225.1 uncultured Nitrosomonas sp. | reverse complement strand
TCATTCGGATGAATCTGCTTTTCCCACAGATCCGGGTCTTCAAGCCACTCTTGCACGCAAAAGCCAAACTGAGTTTCGATTTGCGGGCTAACGTAGAGGGTGTGTACAACGGGATTGATGTCAATAATGTAAGTTACCGCTGGAATTTGTTCTACCAGTGATCGATATTTTGACTCGGCATGTAAACGATCAGTAATATCTCGTGCATAAGCTAGGACACCGATGGTTTCACCGTGGATGTCCTGCATTGGCAGTTTTAAGGTGTCAAACCAACGTAGCTGCCCATTAGCAAGTGTGACAGGATCGGCAGGGTTATGTATTTTTTTACCGCCAATGACTTCATCGTCATCGGTATGGAAACCTCTGATTCCCTGGGCAGGGTCGCCTTTGCACATGTACTTAGGCCAGAAATCAGTATCCGATTTACCAATCATTGCTGCTGGTTCAACCCCTTGACGGTTTGCAAATGCTTGATTTACTAGCATAAACCGATGCTGTTTGTCCTTCACAAAAATCCAGTCTGGCGTTGCATCAATTACGGTACGCAATAGAGTTTTTGCTTGTTTGATTTCTTCTTCTGCGTATTTGCGTTCACTGATATCTTGAATGGTTCCGAGTGCCTCGACGGGATTACCGTAACTATCAATGGTGATCTCAGCCTGCTCTTTGACCCACTTGATTTGGCCATTTACATTGATTCGGTGTTCAATATCGTAAGGCGCACCTTGCAAGGCGGCACACCAGGCACGATCAACATAATCGCGATCCTCTGGTGCAACGAAAGCCAGAAAGCGTGCATAGTTAATAGGAGTGCATTCCTTTAAATTAAATATTCGGGAAGTTTCCTCAGACCAAGTAAGCATATTATTTTTCAGATCCAAGTGCCAGCTACCGAATTTTGCGAGGGATTGTGCGCGCCGAAGCGCCTCTTCGTTTTGATATAACGCACACTCCTTGGCTTTCCGGTCACTGATATCGGTATGTATGCCTAGCATGCGAAGTGGCTGCCCCTGTTCGTTCCATTCAACGATTTTACCCATGGAGAGTATCCACTTCCACTCACCTTGTTGGGTCAGTTGGCGAAATTCCGCCTGGTAATCATCACGTAATCCGCCGATATAATCCCGATAAATTTGATAAGCAGATTCACGATCTTCTGGATGCAGATGATCGTGCCAACGAGTATTGGTTTCTAAGAAAGTTTGTGGATCATAACCCAACATAATTGCATATTCAGGGCTTACCGTCGCTATCCCTGTTTGTACATTGAGGTCATAAATACCTTGATTGGATGCGGTCAGTGCCATGCGCAGACGGGATTCGCTGTTACGCAAGTTTTGCACGGCTTGCCGGCGGTTTGCCTGAATGCCAATCATCATGTATGAAATGAGCACTATGGTTGTTACAAAAATACATAAAATTAGTTGGTCAAGCTCTGGGTAGCCTCGGGCAAAAGGACCAACGTTTTGTGCAGTCCCCCATACGGCAAGCAGCGTAATCGCCAGTGCAGCAATAGAGGCGCCAAGTGTATCAAAACGTAATCCTGCCCATATCAAGGGAGGGAACACCAGATAAGCAAGTGATAATTTGAGGTATCCAAGTGCTAGAAAGTTACCGAATACCAACCATGCTGTTGCTACACAACAAGCCATGACCAGGCTGAACTCTAATTTTCGCCAGGAATTGCTAGATCTGGGGCTAGCTTGACTAGCTGCCCAGGCTAGCAATGGTGGTGAAAAAATCATTACACCGATGGTGTCACCGAGCCACCAGCCTAACCATGCGCTGAAGACTAAATCACTCGATAGGAGGTCACTTAAATATAAGGAGAATGTGCCACCGGTCGCACTCAACA
>CAYNXU010000216.1:0-3352 GCA_964401225.1 uncultured Nitrosomonas sp. | reverse complement strand
GCTGGCGGTGGAGATCCGGTTTTATTCCAGCATATTTTCTGGTTCTTTGGCCATCCAGAAGTCTATATCATGATTCTGCCAGCATTTGGTATCGTCTCCGAAATAATACCGACATTCTCACGTAAACCGTTGTTTGGTTACTCTTCAATGGTATATGCAACCGCATCGATCGCAATTCTGTCTTGCGTGGTATGGGCACATCATATGTTTACTGTGGGCATGCCAACGGTAGGTCAGTTGTTCTTTATGTACGCAACGATGTTGATTGCAGTGCCGACAGGTGTAAAAGTCTTTAACTGGACAGCTACTATGTGGCGCGGGTCTATGACTTTTGAAACACCCATGTTGTTTGCAATTGGCTTCATCTTCCTGTTTGTGATTGGTGGTTTCAGCGGTGTAATTTGTGCAATCGTACCGATTGATATTCAAGTACAAGACACCTATTACGTCATTGCCCATTTCCACTACGTGTTGGTATCAGGCGCATTGTTCTCAATTTTTGGTGCTGTTTACTACTGGTTACCAAAATGGACAGGCCGTATGTATGATGAGAAATTAGGCAAGATGCATTTCTGGTTATCTATGATCTTCTTCAACGTAGCCTTCTTCGTGCAGCATTTCCTGGGGTTGGCCGGTATGCCACGTCGAATTCCTGACTACTCATTACAATTCGCTGATTTCAACATGATTTCTAGTATTGGAGCGTTTGGATTCGGATTAACACAATTACTCTTCTTATATATCGTAATTAAATGTATCCGTAGTGGAGAGAAAGCTGCAGATAAACCATGGGATGGTGCAACCACATTAGAGTGGACTGCATTGCCTTCACCTGCACCATATCACAGCTTCGAAACACCACCGGTGATTAAATAAAGCGAAGATCATATGTCGCAAGATGATGATAAAGAAAGAGAACTAAAGGGTAAAAAACTTAGAACTGCTTTTCTATTATTACTGATGATGGCTGTCGTATATTTTGTAACGGTGCTAATAAAACAATGACAAAGAGCGTAACTAATACCAACGTAGCGATGTTGAAGAAGCTGCTAATTTTCACTGTAGTAATGTTTGGTTTTGGTTACGCGCTTGTTCCTATGTATGAAAAGTTTTGTGAGGTTACCGGAATAAATAATCTACTACAGCCGGATGCGGTAGTTAAAGACGTCAAAGTAGATACTACTCGTTTGATATCGTTAGAATTCGACGCAAATGTTCGTGGCGGCTTACCTTGGCAATTTAAGCCGCTACAAAATAATGCAAAGATACATCCGGGTGAATCGATAGAAGTGATGTATGAAATTAGGAACGATTCAGATCAAGAAGTAAGCGGACAAGCTATACCCAGCTATAGTCCGCGGTTCTTAGAGAAATATTTAAAAAAATTTGAATGTTTTTGTTTTACTAAGCAGACGCTCGCGCCTGGTGAAGTGAGGCAGATGCCAGTGAAGTTTGTAATAGATCCTCAATTACCTACTGATATTAATACTGTGACTATTTCATATACATTCTTTTCTTTACAGCCAGGTATGTAAAGATATAGAAATAGCTAACTATTTATAAGAATATATGGATAAGCAACAAACATCTGAGAAAGCATCATTAGGGCAAGTGGCAAAAGCGGTATTCTGGTCGTTTCTAGGAATACGAAAAAAAAGCGATCTCGATCGAGATGCAAAAATGATAAGACCATATCAGTTAATTATAGGCGGTCTTATTGGTGGCGTAATTTTTGTTTTAAGTATTTTGCTATTGGTTAAATTAGTAACGAATTAATTCATTAGAAAATAAATCAGGAGGGTTGGTATGAGTCAAGGAACGGGGCATTATTATGTGCCAGCACCATCAAAATGGCCTATCGTAGGATCATCGGCGCTGTTCTTTTTAGGATTTGGCGCAGCATTTACCATGAATAAAATGCCGATGGGTTACTGGATGTTGGCGATAGGTTTTGCCATTCTCATCTATATGCTATTTGGTTGGTTTGGCGAGGTTGCGCGAGAAAGCGAGGATGGTAAATATGGGAAACAGGAAGATAAAGCATTTCGCTGGGGAATGAGCTGGTTTATTTTCTCGGAAGTGATGTTCTTTGCAGCCTTCTTTGGTGCACTCTTTTATATGCGGGTATTATCAGTACCTTGGTTAGCCGACGCAGAGCATAGCTTGCTCTGGCCAGATTTTACTGGTGGGTGGCCGACAGCTGGTCCGGGTATAACCGAGCAATTTACACCTATGGGTGCTTGGGGTTTACCTGCCTTTAATACTTTCTTACTGCTTTCTTCTGGCGTCACGGTAACACTTGCGCACTGGGCACTTAAAGAAAATAGACGCGAAGCACTCAAAATGTGGCTGCTTGCGACGATTGTATTAGGCTTTTTATTCCTTGGATGCCAGATTTATGAATATGGTCATGCTTATGCTGATCTTAATCTTAAATTGACTTCTGGAGCTTATGGTTCAACATTTTTCATGTTAACCGGTTTCCATGGCTTTCATGTAACGCTTGGTGCAATCATGCTGACAGTCATCTATTTTAGATGTGCTGCAGGCCACTTTAAACCAGAGCATCATTTTGGCTTCGAAGGTGTCGCGTGGTATTGGCACTTTGTCGATGTAGTCTGGCTTGGCTTATTTATATTTGTTTATTTGGTCTAAATTAGTAATCTAAGCTGGTAAATCGTAAATCGGCAGCTCCAGGTTCTGCTTTATGTGATAAGTGAAATTGTCACAATAGTTAGAACCTGGAGAATCTAGTAAATCTTAGTATTAAGAAATAGAGAGATGTAATATCACCCAATCAGGTAAGAGTGATAAATTAAAAGTATGAATTATCAATTCAAGCCGCGGTGGTGGACGCTTCTATTAACAATAGCTCTAGCAATAATCTTTGTAAAACTAGGATTGTGGCAGCTTTCACGCGCAGATGAAAAAGAGTTGCGCCATGAAAAAATTGCTCAATTTGCACGAGAATCTGCGATAGCGTTACCTTCAACACCTATTCTATTAGAAGAATATCAATACCGACAAGTTGAGGTGCGTGGAAGTTTTGCGGAAGAACATACTATCTATCTCGATAATAAGATCCACCAAGGGATAGTTGGTTATGAGGTGATTACTCCCTTTAGGATTGCAAGCAGTGCTATGCATGTTTTAGTTAACCGTGGATGGATTGCCTCTGGATATGACAGATTGCACTTGCCTGAAGTAACTAGCCCTCAAGGAGAAGTTCTCATAACTGGTATGGCTGTTTCTCCTAATATAAAAGCAATGCAGCTTTCAAAAGAAGTTGCAAGTGGGAAGCTTTGGGTAAATTTGGATTTTGAGCAATACCATAAAGTAACTGGACTTACAT
>CAYNXU010000215.1:0-3356 GCA_964401225.1 uncultured Nitrosomonas sp. | reverse complement strand
CGCGCCTGTGCCCATTGCGCAAGTTCCGGCACAATTTCTATGGTGTAGACCTCCTTGACGATTTCCGCCAGCACTGCGGCTTGATAGCCGCTACCTGCACCGATTTCAAGCACACGGGAACCTGGTTTCACTTCGGCCACTTCAGTCATGTAGGCGACGATATAAGGCTGTGAAATCGTCTGACCATAGCCAATCGGCACGGGGCGGTCCTCATAGGCAAAGCGTGCTTCCCGTTCCGGTATAAATAGATGGCGAGGTGCGGCACGCATGGCATTCAGGACAAGGTTATCGCGAATGCCTCTCGCAGCGATCTGCTTAGCAACCATCTTCTCGCGCAGCTCACGCGTTCGATCCGTGTCTTTTGCCTGCACAGGCAAGGCTGCAAACAGGCAGACAACGGCCAATAAACCAAATTGTCTCATCATAGTCATGTGCTACTCCTTCTCATGCAAAGGGGTCAGCGCCGTGCTGTTTTCTATATAAAGCATGGCATTGTAGCGGTGCGCGGGTATGGTCGGCACATACTGTCGGCGATCCTGTTCTGGATGGTATGTCACCCCAATAGCCCTGTGACCAACGGTATGTTGCAGCGATTGTGGCAACAGGTCGGCCGGTGGAAAGATCAACAACGCATCGCCGATCCCCAGCGCTTTCAGCGCAGCCTCAAAACTATCATTAGGCGGTGGCGGCAAGGTCATTTTTTCACGCTGCCCGCCCCACTGTCCTCCGGCAAGCACGGCCCCCTGCCATGTGGCAAAGCCGACCAGAAAGACATTGTCTTCCCCAAGATCCTGGCGCGAAAGTTGACCGATATTGTACATGCCCGCACGCACCATACTCGTCGACCGCGCGTCGCCTATATGTGTATTATGCGCCCAAACGATCCCCCTCGATCCGGCACCATAAACTGACAGTAGGCGATTCACCGTATCATGCATGTGGATGGCACGCGAATTCCACGAATGTGGCCCGGGTTGGGTCATGGCACGGTAGAATTCCTCAGCAGCCTTCACCACATGAGCGGATTGTTTGGCAAAAAAAGCAGTACGGCGCTCGTTCTCAGCGCTGTGGTGCCACAAGGATACTGTCTGGCGCAAAACCTCAGTCACACCCCGATCATCGCCCAGCCCGACAAGCGCCGCACGCGCATAACGATGCGGCTCGTCGCGAAATGCTGCAAAAGTAGCATAATGGCCGCGTATCGTATCCAGCTTGTCGGGGTGGTATACGTGATACCAATCCAGCACGGCATCCATGGCTTCCCAGGAAGCATAAACATCAATGCCATATAAACTGATCCGATTTTCCGGCGAGCGATTGCTATTCAATGTGCGCAACCATTCGGCAAATTCAGCGAACTCCTCATTCGCCCACATCCAGCGCGGCCAGCGGTCAGCCATCATCAGCGCCTCACGTGCACTTGCCGCCGCCCCCGGTTTATGTTTGACATACCGATTAAGGCGGGCCAGTGAAACCCAATCTCCTTCAACGGCGACAAAGGAAATGCCCCCCGCTTCGATCAGACGACGCGAAATTTTGTCTCGCCAAGTATAAAATTCCCGCGTACCGTGACTGGATTCACCCAGCAGAACAAGCCGCCTGTCTTTGGCAGCAAAAATCAACGGCGTTAATGCAGTAGCTGAGGAAAGCGGACGGGCATAGTCTCGGTAAGCCGCACTCAAATCCTGGGATGCGGTTGCGTAAGACGCTGAAGTGACAACCAATGCACAAACAAAGAAAATGGCAAGGTGATATTTCATAGACATACCTCTTTTAAGGTAAGTAGTTAGAACTTGGCAAACAAGCCACGTTACAGTATTTTGTGCTGCGTCAACCGATGCCGGATTATGGCGTATCAAATTCAGACCGAAATAGATGAGGATGATTCCCGGTGTGTGTACGTACCGTTGAGAAAATACCACGATGAAAATCTGTTATATTTTTTTATTAAACAAATTTTCAGGGCTTTAACGAAACTTTGTTTTCATAAGATCTTAGTAAACTAGTGGATCATTTTAGAATAACCATTACAGCTCATGATGAGCTGGGGCTCATTAAACTGCAACGCAACTGACATCTCCCTCCGGCGAGTTCAGTCCGAATGGTATTTTTTTAACCGTTATGCAGGAACGACCTACTTATTGTATTGTTTAAGTCTGAGTTTAGCTTACACTTGGTATATAAATCTTGATTTATTCATCGTATCCTTAGGTCTATACTCATCACACCTCAAAATTCGGTTTATATAATCCCTCATCCGGCCTTCTCCCAGCGGGAGAAGGCATAGCTGCCGAATTTTGAGGTACGATGAGTATAACAACAGCATGCACCCGACGCCCCATCACGATGCCTCTCATGTATGTTGACAGAACCGGAGCGCGGGTGATACCGGGCGTTCGGTATAATGAGTTTTAACAGTTGAGGTGATGAGATGAAGATTAAGGATCTAATCAATGAGGCAGAGTCTCTGCCGGTAGAAGAGCGGGCTATGGTAATTGATTCGCTTCTTCGTAGTTTGAATCCTCCCGAGTCAGAAATCGACAAGAAATGGGCATCAGTTGCCCGAAGGCGTCTGGAAGAGATTCGGTCGGGCACTGTTGCAGCGGTTCCGGGCGAGGAGGTTTTTGAGAAGATATGGAAAAGGTTTGAGGGATGAGTTTTCGCTTTCATCCGGACGCGGAGGCGGAACTTTCTGAAGCCATTCGGTACTATGAGGACGTGGAACCAGGTCTTGGGCAAGATTTCGCAGTTGAAGTGTATTCGGCGGTCCAGCGTGCCATCGCTTATCCGTGTGCCTGGATAGTTCTCGAAGGGGAAGTCCGACGCTCATTGGTGCGGCGATTTCCGTATGGGGTTGTATACTCTGAAGACGGTGATGGAATCCTGATCGTTGCGGTAATGCATTTGCATCGTGGTCCAGGCTATTGGAAAGAACGAGTGTAAATTACCGAACAATGCGCTCAACAAATCACTCCAGCCGACCGGGTACGTCGGCGGCTGAGTTCAATCGTTAGCCAGCTGTTGCATCGAGGGATAGGAATGTGGAGATCCTGCGCTATGTCAGCTTCGATGCGCCACTCGGGAAGACGGTTGCCGAGACCTTCGAGAAAAAGGGAACGCAAACCATTATGACTACTAGAGGGGAAAAGGGGAGCTCTCTTTTTTACTTTTTTGTTGATCATCGCCATTCTCCTATAAAGGGTAACGTTTCCTTTTTCCGTCTTCCCTTTTCCGTCCCTTTTTTCCGGCTGATGGGCAGCCGTAGAGCGACAGTTAACATTAACGCTACTTTCATTCAATTGCTGGCAAGGAGAGTCTGATGACCACTACGAACAAGCAGTCCGGGACAAACGTGC
>CAYNXU010000214.1:0-3372 GCA_964401225.1 uncultured Nitrosomonas sp. | reverse complement strand
ACGGACTGGCGACCAATCGGGGCTGATCGGTGGTAACGGCGCATCATGCGACTTAAATTCCGCATCCGCATAAACAATTTTACCGCCCACCACCGTCATGACAGCGGTGATGCTTTTGATATCCTCCTCCGCCACCGTCATAAAATCTTGTGACAACACGGCGAGATCGGCATATCTGCCAGGCAGCAAAGCGCCTTTGACCCCTTCCTCATTGGATTTATACGCGCTGCCCAATGTCCACAGGCGCAAGGCTTCTTCTCGCTCCAATCGGTTAGCATCGCCATAAAGTGGCAACTTGCCAACAGTTCTGCCACTCACTAGCCAATAGAGCGATATCCAAGGATTATAGCTAGCCACACGCGTCCCATCGGTGCCTCCGCCGACCGGAATGCCCATCGCAAGCATCTTGCGCAGCGGCGGGCTATGTTCCGCAGCATCCTTCCCGTAACGCTCGACAAAATATTCCCCTTGAAAAGCCATGCGGTGCTGCACGGCAATACCACCATGCAAGCGATGAATGCGTTCCAGATTTTTTTCGCTGACGGTTTCGGCGTGGTCAAAGAACCAGCGCACATCACCGAACGGGGTATCGCGATTAATCGCTTCGAAAACATCCAAGGCACGGCCGATCGTTTCATCATAGGTCGCATGCAAGCGAAACGGCCAGCGGTTTTCCACGAGGAAACGCACCACATCACCCAGCTCTTTTTCCATAGTGGCCGGCATATTGGGGCGTGGCTGCAAAAAATCCTCAAAATCGGCGGCTGAAAATACCAGCATTTCGCCTGCTCCGTTGTGACGCAAATAATCATCACCACTGTAAGGCTTGACCATGCCCGCCCATGTTTTGAAGTCCGTTAGCTCGCCGCCCCTGTTTTGCGTGAACAGATTATAGGCAATGCGCACCGTCATCTGTCCCTCTGCATGCAGTTTGTCAATGATTTGGTAATCATCGGGGTAGTTCTGGTAGCCACCCCCCGCATCGATACAACTCGTCACCCCCAATCGATTCAACTCACGCATAAAATGGCGTGTGGAATTGAGCTGGTCGTTCACCGGCAGTTTGGGTCCTTTAGCCAAGGTTGCATACAGAATTAGCGCATTCGGCTCGGCAATCAGCATACCCGTCGGATTACCGTGCGCATCGCGCTCGATCCGGCTTCCAGGAAAATCGGGCGTATGCTTCGTGATCCCTGCTGCCCGCAGCGCTGCGCCGTTCAACAATGCGCGATCATAAAGGTGCAAAATGAAAACGGGGGTATCTGGCGCAACTGCATTGATCTCCGCCAATGTCGGCATACGGCGCTCTTTGAATTGGAACTCACTCCACCCGCCGACTACACGCACCCATTGCGGTGCAGGCGTGCGATCGGCCTGGATTTTCAGCATCGTTAGAGCATCCGCCAAGCTGCGTACGCCATCCCAGCGTAACTCCATGTTGTAATTCAACCCACCACGGATAAGGTGCAAATGGGAATCGTTGAGACCAGGGATCACACGCTTGCCTTTCAGGTCGATTATTTTCGTAGCCGGGCTCGCTAACGCATGAATCTCCTTATCCGAGCCAGTCGCCAACACAATCCCACCTACCAGCGCAATCGCTGTCACTTCAGGCTTGTGCTTATCCAGCGTAGTAATTTTGCCGTTGTAGAGAATCACATTGGCCTGTCTATTCGTTTTGGCATACACCTCTCCCGGTAACAGGCCGAGATAGCGCTCGACCAGCAACCCCGTTCCCAGAGCTACTCCACGCTGCATGAACGTTCTACGCGCTAGTCTCTCGACAAAATGATATTTTTTCATAAGTTATTCCTCCCAAAGCTATGGCAATCTCACAGTTCATTGCGCCAGGTCTGATCGTCGCTATCGAACAAGCGGTTGGCTTCTGCCGGGCCCCAGCTGCCGGCTGGATAGGTAGGGATAAATTCGCGCTCAACCACCCAGTGCCTGAGAATGGGATCAATGACCTGCCACGCCCATTCCACTTCATCAAAACGGATGAACAAGGAACGATCTCCCTCGATTACATCGAGTAGCAGCGTTTCATACGCATCGAGCGCCTGCTCATCGGTTTTGAGAAAACTTGCGTTCATCTGCATCAGTCGCGTATCCATGTCGAGTCCAGGCTGCTTGACGTGGATTTCCATGTGCATCGATTTCTCAGGCTGAATCGACAGTAACACCCAGTTAGGCGCGATGATTTCCAATGGCGTTTCACGGAAAAGCTGCTGAGGGGGGTGCTTGAAGCGGATCGCGATCATCGAGCGCTGCTGCGCCAATCTTTTCCCGGTACGCAAATAGAACGGCACGCCACCCCAGCGCCAGTTGTCGATGTAAAACTTGGCGGCAACGAAGGTCTCGGTAATGGAATTCTTCTCGACATTTGCTTCCTGCTGATAGCTTGCCACTCTCTGTTCATCAACTAATCCACTCGTATATTGCGCGCGCACTGCATGCGCATGGACAGCACGCTTGGCAATCGGGCGGATCGAGCGCAGCACCTTGACTTTCTCGTCGCGCAGCGCGTCAGCCTCGAGTGCGGGCGGGGGCTCCATCGCAATCACGGTCATCAGTTGCATCAGGTGGTTTTGCAGCATGTCGCGCAACGCCCCGGCACGGTCATAGTAATCAGCGCGATTCTCGATGCCACTCGACTCGGCTACCGTAATCTGCACATGATCGATGAAATTACGGTTCCACAATGGCTCGATCAGCGTATTGGCGAAGCGGAACACCAGCAGATTCTGGACCGTTTCCTTGCCGAGAAAATGATCGATGCGGTAAATCTGCTCCTCTTCAAAATGCTGGTGCAACAGGCGATTAAGCATTTGCGCGGATTCGAGATCTTCACCAAACGGCTTTTCAATCACCACCCGGTTCATGCCGCGCGGTTTGTTGAGCCCGACCGCTTCGAGATGCTGGATGACCGCACTGAAATCCGCCGGTTTGATCGCGAGATAAAATACGGTACGCGCACACGCTGATTCAGATGGCAGAGCAGCGACCAATGCACGATAGGATTCGATGTCGTTGAGATCGCCCTTCTGGTAGCGGAAACGAGCGAGAAAGCGCTCCAATTTTGGCCCCTGGAGCTTATCCTTAACCTTACCGTCAAGCACGCTGCACATGTGCTCACGCCAACTGTCGAGCGTCCAGTCGCGGCGCGATAAAGCGACGATGGAGAGATTGTCCGCCAACCGCCCGGCAACCTCCAAATGAAACAGCGCAGGCAGGAGCTTGCTCGACGCGAGGTGGCCTGTTGCACCAAAAATCACAAACGAGCAAGGCTGCCTCTCAGGCTGGCTTGTTTTTGAGCGCACCCTCTCACCCCCCCTTGACCGCATGGCCGCCAAAACCCTGCCGCATTTTGGC
>CAYNXU010000213.1:0-3393 GCA_964401225.1 uncultured Nitrosomonas sp. | reverse complement strand
TATCCGTCAAGTAGAATTTCGACATAATCCCAAGTCTTTCCTGAAATTGATCTTGTTGGGTTTTTCAATAGTCGGCCTACCATTAATTGCTGCTTTAATTTATAGCGCCATACGCATTGATCAGCTTGCTGAACAAAGCCGTAAAACGGTTTATCAAGCAACACAAATGACTCATGGGAGCAGCATTATGATCGATGAAATCATCATCATGGAACGCAGCTTACAACATGCACATATTCTGGAAGATCTCTCTCTACTTGAAGGTTATTTTCAAGCACACACAAATTTTGAAGAAACAGCGGTACATTTACTTGAAATTGCTCCCTACCTTGAACAACAGCTGTTATTAGAAAAATTACGATTATTTGAGGCAACAATTTTTCGTGAAGTACTCACTTTATATGACACACCTCAGAATTTACAAGATTTACTCGATCAATTTGCTTACCTGCTTATCCTAGCTCAGGATTTTTCTACTGAAAATTATCGAGTAATTGGGCAGAAAGTAAATGAAATGAGTGACATGGCCTCTCAGGCGCGTACTTTGGTTGAGTGGGAATTACTTATTTTGATTCCATTTGTTATCTTGCTAGCACTTGTTTTTTCGATCTTCATCGCTCGCCCACTTCGTCAGATTGATGAGGCAATTTATAATATGGGGCAAGGTAAATTGTCTAGTAGAGTTCGCGTCAACGGACCCGAGAATTTAAAATACTTAGGTTCTCGCCTAGACTGGATGCGTCGTCGCTTGCTTAAATTGGAAGGGCAGAAAATTCAGTTTTTGCGACATATTTCTCATGAACTTAAGACACCCCTCACTGCCATTCGTGAAGGAGCAAACCTCCTGGCGGAAGGGGTGACTGGGAATCTCAACAAGAAACAGCAACAAATCGCTGATATCCTTCATTCCAGCAGTATCCAACTGCAAAAACGGATCGAAGATTTATTAAATTTTAGCGCGCTGCAAGCAGACAAAGCGGCCCTCATTAAACAACCTACAAATCTCACTCAAATCATCACTAATGTTTTGAAAGATCAGAATCTCTCCATCATGAGTAAAAAAATAAAAATTAATTTGACTTGCCCAGAACTGTTCCTTGAATGCGATAAACAAAAAATTAGCATTGTTATTGATAATCTTTTATCCAACGCCATAAAATTCTCTCCGCCAGAAAGTCACATCAGCATCTCTGCGGCACAAAGAGACCATACCATCCAACTCGACATCATTGACAATGGTTTTGGCATTGATAGCGCCGATGAAGATAAAATATTTGAGCCCTTTTATCAGGGGCGCAGCATACCCGATAGCCATATCAGAGGAACAGGGCTTGGATTATCGATTGCCCGGGAATATGCGCTTGCACACGGTGGAAACATTGATCTCATTAATCAGGTCGAGCAAGGAGCGCATTTCCGCCTAACGTTACCTATTCATGATCCTGAGGCTCAATCATGAGTATTCTTTCAAAGGCAATATCGCTTATAACAATTTATGCTGTATTAGCTGGATGCGCCGTAACGCCCAGTCAACAATCACCAGTTATCTTTACCGAGCAAACATCCCAACACGACGAACTTGATCAATCCGGCAACCTCGATGAATTAATGCAGTATCATGATTTACTGCAAGAAAAGAATACCTTTCAACTATCGTGGGAATACAATTATGCTAAAAACCACTTTAAAAATAGTTCCAACCCAGAAAATCGCCTTAAATACATCCTGCTTATTAGTCTACCCAATTCGGCTTTTACGGATATTCAGGCTGCGCTCGATTTACTAAATAGCTGGCCTCAGGAAATAGCAGTGCCACCTAATTTGGCTAGTTTCAAAAAACTATTAACGATACTACTCACAGAACAGCAAATTGCAAGAAATAATACAAGAAATTTAATACAAAAATTAAAAACATCGGAAGAGCAAATTCAAATCTTACAAAATAGAATAGACGCGATAAAAAGCATAGAAAAGAACCCAATCAGAAGAATAGCGCCTTGAGTAAAAAACATATGATACAACCTAAAAAAATTTTACTGGTCGATGACGACACCGATCTACTTGAATTACTCTCGATCCGTTTAACAGCTGCAGGGTTTGAAACCATCGTCGCAACCAGCGCAGAAACAGCTTTAAACTGCCTAGATATCATACGCCCTCATCTTGTCATCAGTGATATGCAAATGAGCGGAATGGATGGCATGGCATTGTTTGAGCATATCCATCGCGCTATCCCCACTTTACCCGTCATCATTTTGACAGCCTATGGAACCATCCCTGATGCCGTTGCTGCGGTCCAACGCGGTATATTTGGATACCTTACCAAGCCTTATGATCCAAAAACCTTGCTTGATCAAATCACTGAAGCACTCAGGCTCACTTGCAGCAACGCCAATGGCGAATCCAGTGAATTATCACAAGCAGCATGGCGCCAAGATATCATCACACAAAATGCAGAAATAGAAGATATTCTTACTAAAGTAGAGCGTGTTGCGGAAGGAAACGCGAGCGTACTACTCTCTGGAGAAAGTGGTGTTGGCAAAGAATTATTTGCACGCGCCATTCATCGCGCGTCCAAGCGCTGCTGCCAACCTTTTGTCACCATTAATTGTGCTGCCATCCCTGAACAGTTATTGGAGTCTGAGTTATTTGGGCATGTCAAGGGCGCTTTCACTGGAGCAGTCAGGGATCATAAAGGTTTGTTTCAATTGGCGGAAGGCGGTACGTTGTTCCTAGATGAAATTGGCGATATGCCTTTACTGCTACAGGTTAAACTATTGCATGCCTTGCAAGAAAGGGTAGTCCGCCCTGTGGGTTCTACGCAAACAATTCCTATCGATGTTCGGGTCATTTCTGCTACCCATCGCGATCTCAAGGCTGAAATCATTGCAGGGAATTTTCGCGAAGATTTGTATTATCGACTCTATGTGGTTGGCTTAACGATTCCGTCACTTGCCCAACGTCGCGAAGATATTCCCTTACTGGCCAATCATTTCCTACGTGTTTTTGCTGAAAAATATGAGAAAGAAATTAATGGTTTTTCACCGGAAGCGACCAATCTCCTACTCAGTGCTGCCTGGCCAGGCAATGTGCGACAGTTAATGAACGTAATAGAACAAAGCGTCGTCCTTAGCGCGAATCCACTCATTTCGCACAAACTGGTATATGACGCAATGCATAATGAAGAATCACAACTTGTATCGTTTGAAGAAGCACGCAAACAGTTTGAAAGAGATTATCTGGTGCGTCTGCTAAAAATAACTTCGGGAAATGTCTCACAAGCTGCCAGGTTAGCCAAACGCAATCGAACGGAGTTCTATAAACTTCTTCAAAGACATCAGCTTGATTTCACGCTTTACAAACAACCAGAAAAAAGCAAAGGACTTTGTTAAG
>CAYNXU010000212.1:0-3403 GCA_964401225.1 uncultured Nitrosomonas sp. | reverse complement strand
ACCTGATATCGCACCAGATCGATGGGGTGATCGCTGGTCAGATCGCTATATACCTTGGCGCTCGTTTTGCCGAATTTAAGCGCATTGAAGCCACCATTGTTTTCTGCCATTTTCTGCTTAACGATATCGGCTTCGATCGTTACCGCTAGATGATTGGCCTGCCCTGTCAAATCCGCGCTGGTGTGGTAGTCTTTTTCCGCCGTCTTGAACGCTGCGTTGCGTGTATAAGCCCAAAGTATCGTCATCATGCCGAGATCATGGGCATGTGCGAATGCCTCGGAAATTTCCTGTATTTGCCGACGCGACTCCTCTGAACCGAAGAATACCGTCGCACCCACTGCACAGGCTCCCATGTCGAATGCCTGATCCACACTGGCAAACAAAGTTTGATCGTATTTATTGGGGTATGTCAGTAATTCGTTATGATTGATCTTTAGAATAAACGGTATCTTATGGGCATAACGACGCGCCACCATGCCTAACACACCTAGTGTGGAAGCGACACCATTGCACCCTCCCTCGATAGCTAGTTTGACAATATTTTCTGGATCAAAAAACATCGGGTTCGGTGCAAACGAAGCGCCCCCCGAATGTTCGACCCCTTGGTCGACGGGCAATAACGATAAATAGCCTGTTCCTGCCAAACGACCATGATTGTATAAAGCTTGCAGATTCCTGAGTACCCCCGGCTTGCGATCACCATTGGCGACGACTCGATCGACAAAATCAGGCCCGGGAACATGCAACCCCGCCTTAGGAATACCCTGGCAAACATGGTTGAGCAGCTTATCTGCCTCGTCACCCAATAATCCGGCAATATCTGTCATTTCAGCCTCCTATCTATGTTATTAGAAAAGAATCATTACACACCCTGCTCAATGCACCTATGCTGGTTACTTTTTTTCATTGTCCGTGGACGAAAATAATGTTGATTATCATAATAAACTGCGTCTGCATTATCCAAGGACCAGCCTGGATAGCCTAACACAGGCACGGGCACTAAATCAGCCGATGTTAAACTTGTGCACGATAGAAAATGATCCAGCCAGACATCCATCATGCCAACCTGATCGATCACTCTCTGATTAAAAAAGGTTTCGCTGACATGAAATAGCATCCCTTTGCCGGTCATGCCGAGATAAGGACGCAACGCTTTTTCATATAAACCGTGACCAAAAAGAAAAAATTTCATGTGTACCTGGACCGCTGCCCGTTGCTTCCAGAATAAAGTTTTCCACTCGTGATTCCTCAGTAACTGCATCAAATATTCGCTACTACTGACGACAACGACACCCGATTCATCAATGAGCGTAACCGCATCACGCAGTGGACTACGCACCAGCTTATTACGCCCGCTTTCTTGCCGCAAAGCATGATAATGCAGATGATTCAAGGCTGCCTTAGCACGCGGATAAGCCAGCCAAGCAAGCGCATTGAATAAATCATGCCAGTTATGCTCGCGGGTTTGTATCTCACCCGTTAGATAAATTCTAGGTTCATATTGTTGCACGAATTCACGTGCAGTTTTCGCTTGCGGCACAAAACGTATCGGCTTACCTGATTTGGTCGCAATCCCACACTTTCGGTCAACAAGTAGTGGATTCAAGCTTTCAATCCCTGGCCAGTGAGGCAGGCGTCCGATCGGCTCCCCCACCTCACACAACGGCTCGAACATGGGTGACGTTTGTAGAAAACCCGGCAACCACACCTGTGAATCAGCCTGATCCGTCATTCGTAATCGCTATTGACTTTAATAGCCAGCAGGATACTCATGATGGTTGCAATGGCCGCAATGATGCCGACGTCATCATAATGCGTTAGTGCGCCATTCACTGAGGTTCCCATGATCGAACCGGCAAGCAACGTAGCTAGCCCTGCCGACAATTGCTGAATGGAAATGTTGAAGCTCAAGAAACTCCCCCGCAAGCGAGGAGTTACACTCGCCGTCACCAATGCCATGGCAGGAACAAACCGTCCAGAAACCAGCATCATGAAAAGTGTCGTAATCCCTAGTGCGAGCACGGTTGATACCGGCGATAAATGGGTTACCAACAAGATAGGTAAAACAGAAAGTGCTGCCGTCACGCCAAATACTTTCCTTTTACCATGGAGATCTGAAAGCTTACCAAACAGGCGTGCCGTAAAAAATGTCGCCAACCCGCCGAAAAAATAAAGATAAGGCAAATCGATTTCCGCCATGCCGACATTAATGACCATATACGTGCTAATGAATGGACTGACGGAGAATCCGGCAAACATCAGCATCGCAATCAGCGCGAAGGCGTACAAATGATTACGCTCAAAAAAAATCGCACGTAACTGCCGGAAGGGATGCCGCTCCTGGTGATGGATTAGATGACCACGCAGCGGCGGAAGCACACGCAATGCCACGACAACCATTAAGGCACTAAGCGCAGTCAAGAGAAAAAAGGGTGCACGCCAATCACTCAAATTGACGAGCAACATACCCACCGGCATACCGACCACGGCCACCATGGAAAAAGCCGAGGTGATCGTTCCCGTCGCTGCTCCCCGGCGACGCGCAGGAACGATGTCTGCAATAATTGCAAAAACGATAGCGCTGGTGATACCACTGAATCCTCCCGCCACCATACGCGCGAGCAAAAGTGAGGAGTAATCCGTTGCCAAGGCACACAACAGTGTGGCAATCCCTATACCCCCGCATAGCGTAAACAGGACGATTTTGCGATCGAAGCGGTCAATGACGAAAGATGCAAAAAAACTGCATGCGCCAGCGCTGAATGCGTATGCCGAAATCATCATGCCGAATTGCTGCGGCGTAAAATCGAACAGCTTCATGAATTGCGGCCCAAGCGGCAGCATCATCATGAAATCCATGATATGAATGAAGTGTACAGCCGCCAGCACAGCCAGTACAGGCCGTTCTCGCACCGGCACCGCATGGGGAATCACGCCGCATTCGATCAATTCCGAGCTACTGCCCGCCTGGAGGATATCCTCAGTTCGTTTCAAACTTAACCTTATCAAGTGAATGTTATCGGATCCATTCTGTATCCTGCATGAAAGACAGCCTCCTAATCGTTTGGTTGCTTATGCCAGGTATTATTTTTGGATCGACTATTTCTTGTGAATCAGCTTTATTAAAAAAGCTATTATTTTATATGGGTTCGATTTGCTTTCAGTAAAAAATGAGTCGCTCAATTCTATTCCTGGTTCCGGATCTGACTCTTTCCGTTGCTGTTCGACCTGACCCTATTGCTGCGTCCACCGCAGCGTTTGATCTGAATTGGTACCGACAGAGTTAATTTACTATCAAGTTAATTTACTATCACTTGACTGGATAATATCCAGCTTGCCTGTTTTGTGGATTCTTGTATCGCACATGCCAGTACCTTCACTTTATACGCGAACCAGGGGTCAC
>CAYNXU010000211.1:0-3423 GCA_964401225.1 uncultured Nitrosomonas sp. | reverse complement strand
TTCTGTTCTGCGATGAGCTTAATGACTTCGGCAGCCAATTTATCCGTTTCACGGCTGGCAGTGCCATTGCCTATCGAGATCAATTCGACGCCATGCTTTAGAACCAATTGTGTGATGGCTGCCAGTGATCCCTGCCAGTCATTGCGTGGCTGGTGGGGGTAGATCGTGCCGGTTGCTAGCAGTTTCCCCGTGGCATCCACCACGGCTACTTTACAGCCGGTGCGATAGCCGGGATCGAGACCGAGCACGGCCTTGGGGCCTGCTGGCGCGGCCAGGAGTAATTCACGCAGATTGCGGCTGAATATCTTGATAGCTTCCGCTTCGGCTGCTTCGCGCAATTGCAACAGCAACTCGGTGCTGAGGTGCAGGTGTGCCTTGACACGCCAAGTCCATTGACAGACATCTGCCAGCCATTTATCTGCGCTGCGTCCCCGATTCTCGATGCCGAAATGGGCGGCGATCATGGCGACACAGGGGTGCGGTACCATCGCTTCCGACGCTTCATCCAGACCTAGCTCAACTCTGAGCACCCCTAAGGCGCGGCCACGGAACAATGCCAGTGCGCGGTGTGAGGGGATGGTGCGGATCGGCTCCGCATAGGCATAATAATCACGAAATTTTTCTTCTTCCGCCATTTCCTTGCCCGCTACCACCGTGGAAGTCACGATGCCTTCAAGCCAGAGTTTACTGCGCAGGGCGGCGAGTAACTCAGCAGTTTCAGCGAAACGCTCAGCCAGAATGTCGCGTGCACCTTCCAGTGCGGTTTTGACATCAGGCACGTTGATCGCCTCCACACCTTCAGCAGCGGGCTGAACTTTGATATATTTGGCGGCTTCCTGCTCAGGAACCAGGGTAGGGTCATGCAGCAGCGCATCAGCTAGGGGTTCCAAGCCGGCTTCCCGAGCAATCTGCGCACGCGTGCGGCGTTTGGGCTTGTAGGGCAGGTAGATATCCTCCAGGAGCTGTTTTGTTACGGCCTGTTCGATTGCTTGACGCAATTCATCCGTCAGTTTGCCCTGCTCCTCGATCGAGGCCAGAATTGTCTGGCGACGTTCTTCCAATTCACGTAAATATTGCAAACGTTCTTCTATCGTTCGCAGATGGGTGTCATCCAGATTGCCAGTAACTTCTTTGCGGTATCGTGCGATAAAAGGTACTGTTGCGCCATCATCCAGCAGAGTTACTGCTGCTGCTACTTGTGGCGGGGTAACGCCAAGTTCTGTGGCGATAAGCTGAACAATTTTTTGTTGCGTAGAATGCGTAGTCGTTTGTTTCGTTGAAGAAGTCATGGATTCTATCTTGCGAGAGGTTTTTCAAAAGTGAGCGGTGATGGATAACGCGTTGCTCGTTTTTATGGATATTTTTTATAGCAGAAAACCCTTGGTTATTCTGTAATCATGGGTTTCGATGGATAAAAATTGGCTTAGAATGAGTTACGCTTTATACCATTTCATAAAACGCTTTTCCACCCATCTTTAAGATTTTGCAGCATGGCCGATCACGGGCTGTGAATGGCTAAATGAACGAAACCTACTATGCTATTTCTCCTTATCCTGAAAGCGTTGCTGTATTTCTTGAATTTTATCAATATTGTTTACCATCGCTTCGACACAATCTTTATCCAGTTTGTTATCAGCCAGACGTTGCAGCATGGAAAATGCTTCCTCATTTGACCAAGGCTCCTTATAGGTACGTCGCGAAGTGAGCGCATCGAACACATCTGCCACAGCACTGATCCGTGCTTCAATCGGGATTTCATCGCCTTTCAGCTTTCTAGGATAGCCGCTACCATCAATGGCTTCATGATGGTATTCAGCAATATTACGCAGAATATCAACATGCCCAAAAGAAGTGCCCAGGCTAAAATCCTTTAGAATCGAGTCAATAATTTCCCGGCCTTTTTCCGGGTGTGTTTTCATAATCTCGAATTCATGTTCATCAAGCTTGCCTGGTTTACGCAGAATGCTGTCCGGGATACCAATTTTGCCAATGTCATGCAAAGGAGAGAACAGGAAAATATGCTCAATCTGTTCATCCTTAAGGTGGTAGCGGGGTGCTAATTCCTTTGCGATTAAACGTGCATAATGCGCCGTTCGATCAATGTGCGAACCCGTCTCCACATCACGATAATGCGTCATGCTGCGGGCTGCTCTTACCGCAGAAAGCAATGTACGGATAGCGGTAAGTTCACCGACAACCATTAGGGCGATCAAATGACCATAAATATCAATTTGGCGCAGAACGGATGGGCCAAACGCATGTGGTTTATATGAATTGAAAAATAAGAATCCGATAAAAATACTGTTTTGATAAAGCGGCATGGTGTAGCTTGCTTTGTAGCCCTTGGCTGCGATTTGTTTGGTGTGCTGGTGTGTGCCATTGTCAAAGATTGTGAGGTCCTGGACGAGACGTGGCCGGCGTCGTTGCATGATTTCGCGTAGTGAAGGCGCTGCATCGAGCGGTGTCTCATAGGCGCTTATAGGGCTTTCGCCTTCAGATGTACTATGCGTATACGTTTTAAGTATTCCTGTTTTCTCATCGAGCAAGGCAATAGCAAGACGATCAATAAATGGAAAATCTTCACGAATTAACCGGTGCAGGAAGCCTAATTTTTCAGAGAGCGGTCGGTTTTCATGTAATTGAGCGAGGGTATCCTGATGTGAAAATAAATTCTCTTTCTCTGATGACATTGCAAAATTCCTTGTAATGTTGCGGGCTGGAATAATTCTTGGATTCTATCAGCGTAGTCGGTTCAAAGCTTAATAATTATGTCATCAAGCTGATCTAGCATAGCTTATCAACTGTTTTGGGGCAGCTGTTTAATGTCAAATAAAGAGTAGCTGCGGCAAATTGTCGCGCGGCAATTTGCCACATTCCAAGGCTGTTTTTTTCTCTCTACAATACATTTCACGCGGTTGATTATCACGACCATGACGTGAGTACAATGATCAAGGAGATTGCTGTGTTTATTAGACTTAAAGAAAGTGGATTATTAAAGGCACTGCTAAATAAGTTTTATTTAAGTATCAGCCAATCAAAGAGGGAAGCGCCGAATGTTAACCAACCTCCTTCCAATCATTCTCCGGTCGTCACTGAGCAAACTACTTCCGAAGACGCAGTATGGCATCGAAGTAAATCTGCCCGGTATCAGCAAAATCAATCAGCGCGGGGGTGAGAGATCAATATCGTGATTTTCTCACTAGTCGAGTAGCACGCAGCATTTTATTTGACAGGAGGATGGAATGCATGCGACGTATCCGCATGCTGACATTGAACGCATATGAAAATACCTAAAAGAATTGAGCCGCTGGTTGAAGAGGGTCTGGTCGACTCAGTAATTTGCCAACTGATGAGCGGCAAAGAAGCAATGATTTATGTCGTACGCTGCGGGAGTGAACTGCGCTGCGCTAAAGTGTACAAGGA
>CAYNXU010000210.1:0-3447 GCA_964401225.1 uncultured Nitrosomonas sp. | reverse complement strand
AATATTTTATCTGATACAGAACTTCAATAGCCATTGAGTCCTGCAACAAGATAATTACAACAAGGATGATGACTCATCCCAAGAAAATCACACTTTTCTTGTTGTCATCGAGCAATACGAACACTAATAGACGTTAACTCTCTCTAATCATTACTCGACCGTTACTGCCTTAGCCAAATTTCTAGGCTTATCGACATCAGTGCCTCTTTGTAGCGCAACATGATAAGCCAGCAATTGCAAGGGAATCGTATGCAGTATAGGGCTCAACATTCCAGCATGCTCTGCCAGCCGGATAATATGCACACCTTCGCTTTCTTGAATGTGGGAATCAGCATCTGCAAATACATAGAGCTCACCTCCACGCGCACGAACTTCCTGCAAATTGGATTTTAGTTTTTCCAATAATGCGTCATTAGGTGCGATCGCAATGACGGGCATATCTTTATCAACCAGCGCAAGCGGCCCATGCTTGAGTTCACCCGCGGCATAAGCTTCCGCATGAATATAGGAAATTTCTTTGAGCTTGAGTGCACCTTCCAAAGCAATGGGATAATGCACACCCCGCCCGAGGAACAATGCATGATGTTTTTGGGAGAAATTACTGGCCCATGCCATCACCTGCGGCTCAATTTGAAGTGCAAGTTGGATAGCAGCAGGTAAATGCCGCAATGCCGCAATCATCTCTTGCTCGAGCTCATTGGTAAATTTATTACGAAGCTTAGCCAGCGTCACGGTCAATAGCATCAAAGAAGCCAATTGAGTAGTAAACGCCTTAGTAGATGCCACGCCAATTTCAGGACCTGCGCGAGTGAGAAAACGCAGATTTGTCTGTCGTATCAATGCGCTTTCAGGCACATTACAGATAGCCAGACTATGCTGGTGTCCCAGTGATTTAGCATAATAGATCGCAGCCAGTGTATCTGCCGTCTCTCCCGACTGCGAGATTCCCACAACGAGTGTATTGGGATCTGCTATCGGTGTACGATAACGGTATTCACTCGCGATTTCTACACTACAAGGCAATCCCGCCATGCTCTCTAACCAATATTTGGCAACGAGACCTGCATGATAGCTTGTACCACAAGCTAATATCAGAATGCCTCTCGTTTGCCCAAATGCTTCCTCGGCCTCACTACCAAACAATTGAGGGGAAATCGAATGCGCATTTAATACCATTTCCAAGGTATTTGCAACCGCGATAGGCTGTTCAAATATCTCCTTTTGCATAAAGTGCGCATAGGGACCCAATTCCACTGAATCGCGGGTCAACGTGCTTTCTTGAACAGTGCGCGTCACCTCTTTACCTAGGATACTATCGAGGCAATTTAATATGCGATAACCGTTTCCATGCAATTCCGCTACATCACCTTCTTCCAGATAAACCATGCGTCGCGTCACTTGCACCAATGCCGAAGCATCCGATGCAACATAGTTACCATCTGCCCCCAATCCTAACAATAAGGGGGCACCATTCCGAGCAACGACAATATGATCTGGCCGCGATTCCTCAACAACAGCGATAGCGTAGGCGCCATGTAATTCCGCAATAGACAAACAAACTGCTTCAAGCAGGTCATGCGTTGTCTTGAGGTGCAACGAGATAAGGTGAGCGATTACTTCAGTATCCGTATCCGATAAAAACTCAAACCCCTCTGATTGTAAACGCTGGCGAATGGCCTCATGGTTTTCAATAATGCCGTTATGGACGACCGCTATTTTTCTTTCATCCCCAGATAAATGGGGATGGGCATTACGCTCACAAGGTGCGCCATGCGTCGCCCAGCGTGTATGAGCAATGCCAGCGAATCCCTGTGCTTTCTGCGCGTCTACAAGCTTATACAACTCAGCCACACGCGCTGTGGTTCGTAATCTATCTAATTTTCCATTTGCCACAACGATCCCTGCAGAATCGTAGCCTCGATACTCGAGCTTCGATAATCCTTCCAGCAAAACCGGCACGATGTCGTGCTTAGCAATGGCACCTACTATTCCGCACATACACTCTCCTTCACACTACCGCTAATTAATACACACATAAATTATGTCTTGCTTTTCTGGGGCCGTTTCCAGCCAGAAACACTCACTTGTTTTGAACGGGATAGCGTTAATTGATCCTCTGGCGTATCCCGGGTAATTGTCGAACCTGCTCCAATAGTAGAACCTTGAGCTACTTTTACTGGCGCCACCAGTTGGGTATCTGAGCCAATAAATACCTCATCCTCGATAATGGTCTGATGCTTGAAAGCACCATCATAATTACAGGTAATGGTACCCGCGCCGATATTGACCTTTTTACCCATGATCGTATCACCAATGTAACTTAGGTGATTTGCCTTGCTCCCTCTGCCAATAGCGCTGTTTTTGATTTCTACAAAATTGCCCACATGAACTTCATCATGAAGCTGAGTACCTGGACGAATGCGCGAGTAAGGGCCTACGTGACAGTTTTTCCCTATCTCTGCATTTTCTAGCAAACTGAATGGAAAAATAATTGTTCCTGAAGCAACCGTTACATTTCGCAAAATACAATGCGCGCCAATTTTGACGTCATCGCCAAGTTGCACAACCCCTTCAAAAATACAATCAATATCTATCTCAACATCGCTACCACAGACAAGCTGACCCCGCACATCTACACGGGCAGGATCCGCTAGCTGAACTCCCTGCTCCATGAGATTAGTCGCATATTCTCGCTGATGGATGCGCTCAAGCTCAGCCAAATGCACTTTACTGTTAACACCCAGCGTCTCCCAGCTCTGCCTGGGATGACAAGCGTCCACCTGGATATCGGCCGCAACAGCTATCCCGATCATATCCGTAAGATAATACTCACCTTGAGAATTATTGTTTTGCAGTTTTGGCAAATAATCGCGCAAGAACGCATTGGGCAGCACCATCATGCCTGTATTGATTTCCCGGATTGCGCGCTGAGATTCGCTTGCATCCTTTTCTTCAACGATAGTCTGGATCGCGCCTGTTGCTTGATTCCGGATAATCCTGCCATAGCCAAATGGCTTATCCAGTTCAACCGTCAGCAAAACCACGTTATTTTCAACTGCCTTTGCAATCATGCTTTTTAGCGTATCGGCCTTAATCAACGGCACATCTCCCAGCAATACCAATGTGATACCGTCCGCATCCAAATAAGGCAAGGTCTGTAATAAAGCGTGGCCAGTACCCAACTGGACTTCCTGTTTCACCCAAATAATTTCGTTATCATCAATCGCACTTGGCACCGCTTCTCCACCATGCCCATACACCACGCAGATCTTATGAGGCGAAAGTGCTCTTGCAGCATCCAATACATGTGCCAATAAAGATTTTCCGGCCAGGGTATGTAATACTTTAGGTCGGACTGAGCGCATTCTTTTACCCATTCCAGCCGCCAAAATCACTACATTTAGATGAATCACAACTCGACACCTCTTTTATGGTTCTATTGATTCC
>CAYNXU010000209.1:0-3447 GCA_964401225.1 uncultured Nitrosomonas sp. | reverse complement strand
TGCCCTGGCAGAAGACATGAGCAAGACGATAAAACTCCCCGAGATCATCATCACTTCGACGCCTTTTAAAGACCGTAGCGAGCTAAATATGACTCAGCCCACTACAATACTTCATGGAGAAAATTTCCGCAGAAAACGCGAAGTCACACTTGGCGACACTTTATCCACCGAACTTGGCGTAGCCTCTAGCTCGTTTGGACCCGGCGCTGGTCGTCCTATCATTCGTGCACTAGATGGACCACGTATTCAAGTATTAGAAAACGGTATTGGTACACTGGATATATCCTCTCTCAGCCCTGATCATGCGGTCACTATCGAAACACTCAATGCTACACAGATAGAAATTCTAAGAGGCCCAGCCACCCTGCTCTACGGTGGAGGTGCAACCGGTGGGATAGTCAATGCTGTCACTGGGCGTATTCCCAACCAATTATTCAAATCATTAAGCGGCAATTTTGAGGTGCGTGGAAATACTGCCACTGAAGAACGAACCGGATCATTTAATGTAAAGCGTAGCTTCGGTCAAACATCCTGGAGCGTAGGTGCTTTCAAGCGAAAAACGGGCGATTATAGTATTCCCGGACAAGCAGTCATCAACAACGCCTCACAAATCAATGAGCCTAATAATCATGATGGCGATCATGATCACCAAAATGTTAATAACAAGAAAAATGTAGTTAGAAATAGTGCAGTCGATTCTCAAGGCTTATCTGTTGGCGGCTCCTATGTCGGAGAAAGAGGATTTTTTGGCGGCTCTGTCTCACTGCTGGAAAGCAAATACGGCATACCCACACCTGAACAGCCCACTATTGATTTAAGCCAAGCACGTTATAATCTGGCCGGGGAGCTAGATAATCCACTCACCGGCTTAGAAAAGCTCAAAGTGCGCATGGGCTACAATGACTATAAGCACGATGAACTTGAAAGTGATGGTGAGCTAAGTACTCGTTTTAAAAACCGAGAATTGGAAACCCGCGCAGAGTTTCTACACTCACCTATTGCATATTTGAAAGGTTTGTTCGGAATACAATTTCAGGATCGCATATTTTCTGCCTTAGGTGAAGAAGCGATCATTCCCATCACAAAATCACGCTCCACCGGACTCTTCATCATCGAAGAACGCAACTGGAACAACTTCCGATGGGAAGTTGGCGGGCGATATGAGTATGCCACACGCGATCCACAAAACAATATCGACCAATCCCGCGCATTCGGTCTTTTTAATGGTTCCACGGGTGTTTTCTGGAATTTTACCAAAGACTATAATTTAGGATTAACAGCAACGCATGGTCAACGCGCGCCGGCAATCGAAGAGCTCTATATAAATGGCGCACATCATGCAACAGGAACCTACCAGACCGGCGATAGCAATTTACGCAAAGAAGCCACTAACAACTTTGATCTATCCCTGAGCAACGTGAATGGCTTCATGAAGTGGAAAGTTACTGCCTTTTATAACCGATTTAATAACTACATTTTTTTAAAAAATGTCGATGAAAATGGCGACGGCATCGCAGATCGTGTCGACGATGATGGCGTATTGGATCCCCAAGGCGAATTTCAAGCGCTTAATATTACCCAAACTGATGCAACATTTTATGGCGCAGAAGCAGAGGTCATTTTTACTCTCAAGCCGGACAACTTAGACTTGCGTTTGTTCACAGATTACGTACGTGGCAAATTAGACAACAGAAATGGTAATGTTCCCCGTACTACACCTCAACGCTTCGGGTTAGAAGTGAATTATAAAGTGGGTCCTTGGGCAACCAATCTGACGACGATACATGTGTTACGTCAGAACAAGCGCGCAGAACTTGAAACCAGCACAGCCGGCTATACGCTGCTCAATCTTGAAGCAAGCTACCGAATAAAGGAAACCAAATCAAGCGGCATCAACCTTTTTGTTCAAGGCAGAAATTTGCTTGATGAAGAAATGCGCGTTCATACCTCTTTCCTAAAGAATTATGCGCCACTGCCCGGTAGATCCTTATTGGCAGGCATCAGAGGGGATTTTTAGTACTCACTAATAAAGCAAGAGGCTTACAAAAAGATACGAGATACCACAAGAACAATCAACTCATAAAAATATGGCAGGATTCTTAGTCAAGGCTACTAACACGATATAGATAAACGTTATTTGCGCCATGATCCACGCACTGATTTTAACTGCGCGCGTCTTGCCAAATCTTAGCGCTACCATGCCTAATCCTATATAAACGAGTAATCCCACAATCTTTGCAGTTAACCAAGAATTCACAAGTGGATCCTGTTGTATCAGTATCGCCAACATGATTGCACTGACCAACAGAACCGTATCAATGACATGCGGCATAATTTTTACCCAGCGCTGCTGCAATTGAGCAGACGCACGTATCATCCATACGCCACGTGTTAAAAATAGCAAATAGCTCAGCATGACACTGGAAACATGAATCAATTTTAATAACGTATAGCTCATCACCATTTTCCTAGCATAACCCAACCATGACTCCCGGCGACTGCACCCATAACAGTAATCAAACTAATACTCAATAAAAACCAGTGCAGACGCTGAATCAGCTTAAATGTTTTTTCTGGTTCACGTTGAGCTCTTGCTTGAAACCATTTATGAAGAACCCAGGGTTCCAGCACAAACAACATCAATGTAAAAATAGCCCATACCAACACCATCGCATGCATCCACCAAAAATGGGGTTCCGCAAAACGGCCCCAGCCATTGAGGATATGCACCATGTAAAAACCACTTATACCAACGAGCAAGGTAGTAAAACGTGCCTGAATAGCAAAACGACTTTCAATATGCTCAAAGAATTCGACACGCTCTTCAGCTGATTTCATCCTCGCCACGGCGGGAAGCAAAACAGTCGTTACCATGGCAACCCCGCCTATCCAAAGCACTACGCCCAATACATGCAATACCCTGGCTAATACAAATTCATCCATACAGAAATCATGTTGACTTGTATTTTGACGTGATCGCGAACAACAAACCCAGAATTATTCACCCAATGCCCACTCCTTTGCTTCATCATAATCGGAAAAAACCATTACATTCGCATCGATAAACAAATTTGACACCCAGGCACTCCATGCCTGCCATTGATCATCAGTGACAACGGCAACCCGATTAAATTCACTGCCATGCTCACGCATGAATTTGATCTCTTCCCATGCCACATCCACCGTGTAATCCAGCATATCTCGCCAATCAAACAACAGATTTGCCTTTCCATCAAAATGCGCCTGGTACAGCACCTGGCCTTCAAATTCTTTATAGTCACTCAGTGTAAATTCCCCGATGACAGCCACGACAACCAGATTATCGATTTTTTGAATAGTAATCATGCGTTAATTCCTAGAGATAAATAAAGTAACCATCATAAGTGATGGATTCTCACCATGTAAATAATACTGATCATTGACCACGAACGCTAAGCAGCAAAATGC
>CAYNXU010000208.1:0-3454 GCA_964401225.1 uncultured Nitrosomonas sp. | reverse complement strand
CCTTGGATACCAAGGGATTGTGCGTTGTCATTGCCTTGGAACTGTAGAGGCAGCACACCCATGCCGACCAGGTTGCTGCGGTGGATGCGTTCGTAGCTTTCTGCAATGACAGCTTTGACGCCGAGCAGTTGCGTTCCTTTGGCTGCCCAGTCACGGCTTGAGCCAGTCCCGTATTCTTTGCCGGCAAATACCACAGTAGGGATATTTTGTTCGATATAGCGCATGGCTGCATCGTAAATCGGCATCTGCTCACCCTCAGTGGTATCGTAGCCGCGATAGAGCGTGATGCCGCCTTCGCTGCCCGGAATCATCAGGTTTTTGATACGTACGTTGGCAAACGTGCCACGCATCATGATGTGGTGATTGCCGCGGCGAGAGCCATAGCTGTTGAAATCGGCTTTGCTGACATCGTTGGCGAGCAGATATTTGCCTGCGGGGGAGGTTTCCTTGATGGCCCCGGCTGGGCTGATATGATCGGTGGTAACTGAGTCACCAAAGATTGCTAGTGCGCGTGCGCCATGAATACCCCCGGGTTTGCTGGCCGCTGCTGGTTGTAGCGAAAAATTTTCAAAAAAAGGTGGTTCAGCGATATAAGTGGAATCGGGCCAATTGTAAAGTTTTCCGGTGACTGAGGTAATCTCGTTCCAGAGCGGGAGGTCTTTAGTGAAATCGCCATAGAGTTGACGGAAAGTATCAGCCTGGGTGGCAAATTTCATTAAGGATTCAATTTCCTCGCTACTTGGCCAGATGTCACGCAGCCAAACGGGTTGATTATCATTGCCTATTCCAATCGGCTCAGTCGTGAGATCTTTTAGTACCGTGCCTGCCAGGGCATAAGCAACCACCAGCGGTGGAGAGGCAAGAAAATTGGCGCGGATATTGGCATGAATTCTCGCTTCAAAATTCCGGTTGCCAGATAGTACAGCTGAACAGACGAGGTCATCCTTGATCACGCTTTCTTCGATGATTTCGGGCAACGGACCGGAGTTGCCGATACAGGTGGTACAGCCATAGCCTGCCAGATTGAAACCAAGCTGATCCAGATAAGGCATCAGTCCGGCTGCATTGAGATATTCCGTGACCACACGCGAACCCGGCGCAAGTGAGGTTTTGATATGACGTTTGACATTCAAGCCTTTTTCCACGGCTTTCTTGGCAAGCAGGCCAGCAGCGATCAATACCGTGGGATTAGACGTATTGGTGCAGGAGGTGATTGCAGCAATTAATACGTCACCATGGTGGAGCTCGATGGCGTGATGGATTTTGCCATTGACTTTAACTGTATTTTGAGTCGGATGATTGTTAACCAGTTCTGCTATGTTTCGGTCAGAACCAGGCGGGAGTGTGACTTCGTCCTGATTGGTCGGTCTCGTGACACAGATATTACTATTCTGGTTATTTGCATCACGTGTAGTATAAGCACGATTGAGTTCATCCGCGGGTTTGCCATAGCCATTCTCAGCGACGGGTTGACTAAACAGTGTGGTAAAGGTCGATTTGAGGTCACCTAACGCGATGCGGTCTTGAGGTCGTTTGGGTCCTGCCAGAGAGGGAACGATCGAATCCAGATCGAGTTGCAGTTCTTCGCTATAGTCGATATCTCCCTTGTGCGGCATGCCGTAAAGTCCTTGCGCTTTGAAATAGGTTTCAAATGCCTGGATTTCACTATCAGTACGTCCAGTGTTTCTAAAATATTGAAGCGTAGCATCATCGACCGGGAAAAAGCCCATGGTCGCACCGTACTCGGGTGCCATATTGGCGATGGTGGCGCGGTCCGGCAGGCTCAGCGAAGCTGCGCCTTCACCGAAGAATTCGACGAATTTGCCAACGACCTTTGCTTTGCGCAGCATTTCAGTGACGGTGAGCACCAGATCCGTGGCGGTCACCCCCTCGCGCAGCTTGCCGGTCAAATTGACACCGACCACATCGGGCGTGAGGAAATAAACGGGCTGTCCCAACATACCCGCTTCCGCTTCGATCCCACCCACACCCCAGCCGACGACACCAATGCTGTTGATCATGGTGGTATGGGAATCGGTGCCGACTAGCGTGTCCGGATATATCAGGCCATTTTTTTGATGCACACCACGCGCCAGATATTCCAGATTGACTTGGTGCACGATGCCGATTCCAGGCGGTACGACCTTGAAGGTGTCGAAGGCCTGCATACCCCATTTTATGAACTGGTATCGTTCTTTATTACGGTGGAACTCCATTTCCATGTTGCGCTTGAGTGCATCCTTGTCGCCATAGTAATCGACTTGTACGGAGTGATCGACCACCAGGTCGACGGGTACCAGAGGTTCTATACACTCAGGATTCTTGCCTAGCCTTTCTGCAGCACTGCGCATGGCGGCTAAATCGACCAGCAGCGGGACACCGGTGAAATCCTGCAAGACGATGCGCGCCACGACGAAGGGAATTTCATGCGTGCGGGTCGCATTAGGTTGCCAGCCGGCAAGTTGTCTGACATGGGTTTCAGTGATCTTTTGTTCGTCGCAATTACGCAATACCGATTCAAGTACGATACGTATCGAGACCGGCAGCCGTGAAATCTTGCCGAGACCCGCTTCTTCCAGCGCTGATAGCGCATAGAATTGTGAAGTTTGACCATCTGGAAGTGGCAGTGTTCTGAGTGAATTGAATAGGGTGTGAGTCATGGTTTTCCTTGAAAGTAGAATCAGCGATCTACTAATAGCAGTTTATGAAGTATGGGTTTGAGTTTATCATTCCAACCTTATCGCGACAAAAAATAAGGTAAAAAATGAATATTGTACAATTCAATAAGGATTATGGTATCGCCGGTCAAATCGAGTTTATTGAAGGGCAGGGAGGACTTCCATTTATTCGTGTCAACAATGCTCAGGCAAATGCGCTGATTTCAGTCTATGCAGGGCAAGTACTTTCTTACCGGCCAGCGGGCAAAGCAGACAATCTCATGTTTCTCAGTGAAAAAGCCTATTATCAGACTGGAAAAGCCATCAAAGGCGGCGTGCCGGTATGTTGGCCGTGGTTTGGTCCTGATCCTGAGGGTAAAGGTCGTCCGGCACACGGTTTTGTGCGTAACCGGATGTGGGAGGTTATTGAAACTGCTGTGGTTGCCAACGGTGATGCCAAGATCGTATTAGGGTTGACGGATACCCCGGAAACGCAGGCTATCTGGCCCCATGCCTTTATCCTGAGATTGGAAATCACCATTGGGGACACGCTCAATCTGGCGCTGGTTACCTGTAATACAGGTGGCCAGGCAATAACTATCACACAGGCCTTGCATACCTATTTCAGTGTGGGCGACATTCATCAAGCCAGTGTGTCAGGCTTGGAAGGCAAGCTTTATATCGACAAGGTCGATGGTGGCCAGCAAAAAACACAATCAGGCGCTGTGATCATCGATACGGAAGTGGATCGTATTTATCTGAATGTTGCGAATGAGCTTGTGATTCACGATGCTGCT
>CAYNXU010000207.1:0-3462 GCA_964401225.1 uncultured Nitrosomonas sp. | reverse complement strand
GGCAATAACCGCCCCCTCAGAATCCGCGGGGGCCGTATGGCCTGGGAAGCAGTCGACCGACGTTTGCTCGGCAACAACCAGTGGCGCAATACCACCAATAATTTTGAAGGCTTTCGCGTCACACTCGGGCAAGAGGCCAATGACTGGGAATTCGACGCATGGGGAATGCAGCCGGTCATTCGCGACATCGATCATTTTGATGGCCGCAATAAAAGCCAATGGTTTTACGGCGCAGTCGGGCATTGGCGCAAGTGGTCGGATGTCATCACGCTGCAGCCTTATTTCATGGGGCTCAAGCAAGATGACCGAGGCGGGCGGCAGGCGGAGCGGGATATCTACTCACCAGGCATACGTACTTACGGGGTGCTGCCAAATACCAATATCGATTTCGATCTGGGCGCGATCTATCAGTTCGGTCAGGATAATGGTCTAAAAAAATCCGCCTGGTCCTATTTGCTTGAGTTTGGCTACACCGTCAAACACGACTGGAAGCCGCGACTCAGCGCCTTTTATGGTTTTGTCAGCGGTGACCGCAATCCTAATGACAATGTCGACAATCGTTTCGAACGGTTTTTCGGGTTTGCACGTCCATGGTCACCTGATGACTATCTCATCATGGAGAACGTCAAAGCGCCCAAGCTGGTGTTCGAATTTTCTCCCCACAAAGATGTGTCCATCGACGGTGGCTATAGCTGGTTCTGGCTCGCCAGTGACACCGATCGGTTCAACAATCTTTTTAACGTCTCAACCCCTAATTCCGGCAATCGCGACCGCACCGGTGAGAGTGGGGATTTCATCGGGCAATCGATCAATGCGCGCGTCAATTACAAATTGGCCCCCCTGGTCGATACCACCATCGGGTACTCACACTTTATAAACGGAGAATTCACCAAAAACAGGCAACTGGCGACACTTGGAGAACACAGAGACAGCTCTAATTTTTTCTATGTTGAAGTATCGATCCGAGCATTTAAATAACCCTAACTCATTACATTAAAGGACAACATCATGTTTACACACAAATGGTCAAAAATCGCCCTGCTGGCAGCAAGCTTAATGATGGGCAGTCATACCTTCGCCGATAAGACATTATTGAATGTTTCCTATGATCCCACGCGCGAACTCTATCAGGAATTCAATCCTGCATTCAGCAAATATTGGCAGGCACAAACGGGCGAAAAGGTGACCATCCAGCAATCCCATGGCGGTTCCGGCAAGCAGGCGCGTTCCGTGATCGATGGGCTGGCGGCTGATGTAGTGACACTGGCGCTAGCAGTCGATATCGATGCCATCGCGGAGCACAGCAAGCTGCTGCCAGAGAATTGGCAGACACGCCTTCCCCATAACAGCTCGCCTTACACCTCCACCATTATTTTTCTGGTGCGTAAAGGAAATCCTAAAGGCATTAAGGACTGGAATGATCTCGCCAGACCCGGTGTGGCCGTGATCACGCCGAACCCCAAAACTTCCGGCGGCGCACGTTGGAATTATTTGGCTGCCTGGGAATATGGCAAACAACATTTTGGCGAAGCCAAAGCAAAAGATTTTGTCGCCGATATCTTCAAAAATGTGCCGGTGCTGGATTCCGGAGCGCGTGGCTCTGCGACCACGTTCATTGAACGGGGTATTGGAGATGTATTCATTTCCTGGGAAAACGAAGCTTACCTGGCGCTCAAGGAATATGGCCAGGACAAACTAGAAATCGTCGTGCCTTCCTTCAGTGTGCTTGCCGAACCGACGGTTGCATTAGTAGACAAGGTGGTCGACAAAAAAGGCACACGTAACATCGCTGAAGCTTATCTTCAGTATCTCTATTCGGAGGAAGGTCAGGAGTTAGCTGCTAAACATTTCTACCGGCCAACCAATGAGAAGATTGCCGCCAAGTATGCCAATCAGTTCACTCCAATTAAGCTGTTCAAGGTCGATGACGCCTTTGGTAGCTGGAAAAACGCCCAAAAAACCCACTTCGATGATGGCGGTTCATTTGATCAAATCTATCTGAAATAACCTTATAGGGGGTGTTGCGCAATCAGCATCCCCAATACGAATGTAATGAAAGGAAAAAACATGAGTGCATTAATTGTAGGTGGAGATCATGTCGAGTCGCTTAAGCGCCAGGTCATTGAGCAAGGACATCACAATGTCGAACACTGGAGCGGCCGCAAAAAAGGATTTCTCAATCGCTCAGTATCAAGTAACACGCGACTAATTATCATGGTGTGCGACTACGTCAATCACAGTCTGGCAAACTCACTGAAGAACCAGGCACAACGAAAGGGAATTCCACTTATTTATTGCCGTCACTCCAGCCATGAGCTCAAACAAAAATTACTGAACAAGGAAGAAATCAATGACTGTTGTTGTTGCTATATTTTCTGTTGACGAATTAACAGCAAAGGCAGGTAAGTTGTTTTGATTCAGCTGGTTATTTGAATAAATCAAACTATCCGCAAATAACAAATAGAGTCATACCGACAATTCAAAATAGGATCTGGAATGCCCACTCTTATAAAAGCAACTGCTCCTGCCACACAGATCAATATCTTAATTAACAGGAGTTTTACCATGAACACATCAGCGATCGGTACTTTTATAGATAAAGAGGGGCTGTCACACGAATTAGAACATATCTTTGCAGCGACCGATTATCCGTTACAACGCTCCGAAGAAGGTTGGGTCACGGGGTCTTATTATAATTGCCAGTTATCTAGCGTTTTCCAACCAATTTTTGATGTCATCGAAAACAAAACCATTGGCCATGCGGCTTATACTCGCTCTGAGTCGAATGGACAAGCTGCCTTTTCCCCATGGCATATTTTTGCACTTGCTTCAGAAGACAAGCAACTGGCTAAGCTGGATCGTTTATGCCGGGTAATTCACTCCCTCAATTATTTCAGCAATATTCCTGACCAGAAAAATAAATTATTTGTCAATATCCAGCCCCGGTTTCTGGAGAGCGTCAAAGATGACCATGGCCAGGCGTTCGGACACATACTGAAACTGATTGATGTGCCTACCTCACGGGTAGTCATCGAGATTCCAAGGGAGGTAAATTATGATTGGAGATTACTAAGGAAAGTCATCCAGAATTACCGTTCGCGCGGCTATCAGATTGCAACTAATTTTAACAGCGCAAGTAGCGACTGGGCATTAGAGCTGATGATAGAACTCGGTGGTTTGTACCCAGACATCATGCGTATACCGATACGCGATCTGTTACGTCAAGATGCAATCGTGCCACTGATAAAAACAATTCACCGCTTCGGTGCAGTCGTTTTAGTGCACGATATTGAAACACCCAATCAAGTCGTCGAGGCCATCCATGCGAAAGTGGATTATTTGCAAGGCAATTATCTCAGTAAACCAGCGCGAGCTCTGGATGCGATTTCACCAGAGTTTATCAATGAAACGCTACTCATGAATGAAATTCTATCTCCTGATCCTGGAATCATGAGAAAAATT
>CAYNXU010000206.1:0-3537 GCA_964401225.1 uncultured Nitrosomonas sp. | reverse complement strand
CTGATATCGAACACGATGTGCTCATCAGGCTTTCCGGTGAGGTCAAGAAGAGAAAGAAAAAGCTATCCAAGGCGGTGTTCGGTACCTCGCATATCATTTCGCTCGAAGAGGCTGAGCATATTTTCGAAAAGGGGGCTGAACGGCTGATCATAGGCTCGGGCCACGATGGCAATGTCACGCTCTCTGAGGAAGCGGCAGCATATTTCAAGAAAAAGGAGGTCCGCGTTGATCTCTTTCCCACGCCGGAAGCCATTTACCAGTGGAACAAGGCTAAAGGCGCAGTCATCGGGCTTTTTCATGTGACTTGCTGATCTCCGGATCCCGTCATGTCTTTATATAGCTGTTCCTTAGCTTCTTCTACCTAACTGCGATTCACACACTTTTTACCATGAGCGATTATCCCATCATTAACTGGCACGAAGCGGGCGAAGAGCGATCCGCCCGCTGGTGTTCAGAGAAAGCTATGCCACCGCCCAGACGCGTACTGGTCACCGATGATCGCATGACAGCCGATGCTGCTTACCGCCTGGTCTGCGAAGGCACCGCGTTGCTGTGGCGGGGTGATTTTCAGAACGCGCGTCAACTACTGCAGGCATTGGCGCGGCGCGTCGATAAAAAGCGACAGGCGTCCAAAACAAAAAAGACAACCTCGTCTCCTGCCGAAATCTTTCATCTGCACCGTCAGGCGCAATCGCAACGTGCCCGTATTTTGGGTAACCTGCTGATTCCCTTCAATGCGGATCACAGCATTCCCCTGTCGCGCGCGCCCGATGTGCGCTTGGCGTGTCTTGAAGCGTATGGCTCCGGTACTGAAGCTTATATTGCGTCGCTGCGCGAATTGCAGGGATTGATCGGGGCTTTTGAGTGGCGTAAAAAGGGTATCCCTTTTCCGGCACTGGGGGCGCGTATCCATCCGCATTACGGTGTTTTTGCACCAGTCCGGAGCGAATACGTGGCTCTGGTCGCAGAGGCTCCCTTGCCCCGGCTTGTCGCCACACAGTCTGTGGCGTTCGATATCGGTACTGGCACAGGCATACTGGCTGCCGTGCTGGCGCGGCGCGGCATCCAGCGTATCGTTGCCACTGATCAGAATGTACGTGCGATTGACTGTGCGCGTGAAAATTTGACCCGCCTGGGCTTAGCAAACCAGATTGAGCTGGTGCAAGCAGATCTCTTTCCGGAAGGGCAAGCCTCACTGATCGTGTGCAATCCACCATGGATTCCCGCGCGACCCAGCTCACCGCTTGAATATGCGATATTTGATCCAGAGAGCCGTATGCTGAAAGGATTTTTGCATGGACTCAGCGCCCATTTGGCGCCCGGAGGCGAGGGCTGGCTGATTCTCTCTGATCTGGCCGAATATCTGGGATTGCGCATGCGCGCTGAGCTGCTTGCTGCTATTGATGCGGCCGGCCTGAGGGTCGTAAGTAAATCAGATGTCAAACCGCACCATCCCCGCGTCACGGATGCCAGTGACCTACTCTATGCCGCACGCGCAGCAGAACTCACTTCGTTATGGCGGTTAGCAGCGAAATGAGCGGAGAGCTGGAAAATACAGCGCCTATAATTCAGTGTATTTTTTTGCAATCCCTTTGGCTTTTGCAACCGGATACTTCAACGCGTTTTTCTTAATCTTCTCGCGTACAATTTGCTCAACATTGAAATCGTATTTTTCAGCCAGCAAAAAAGCAAACGCGAACACATCGGCAAGTTCCTCCTTCACTTTGTCGATGTCAGCTTGCTCAGAAGGTTTCCAGAGATAAGCTTCCAAAAGCTCGCCGGCTTCAATATTCAGCGCCAATGCGAGATCTTTCGGATTATGAAATTGCGCCCAGTCCCGCTCATCGCGAAACTTGAGTAGTGCCTGGGTGATTTCTTTAATGTCGTTCACTTGAGGTCAGTTTCAACGGGGACTAATGAAAATTTTTTCTTGTTTGCAGCCAGGTTAAGGCACCCAACCCAGCAGCACGGCCACTGGCTAAAGCAGCGGTGAGGAGATAACCACCAGTAGGCGCTTCCCAGTCGAGCATCTCTCCGGCGCAAAATACGCCTGGCAGCGTTTTCAGCATCAAATGAGCATCCAGCGATTCAAAACAAACGCCACCAGCGGTGCTGATCGCTTCATCCAGCGGGCGGGTGGCAATGAGTGTTATCGGTACAGCCTTAAGCGCATTAGCCAGCAGCGCTGGGTCAGCCAATGTGGTGGCAGATAAACATTCCCGCAATAGCCCTGCTTTCACGCCCTCCATACCAATCCGGCTACGCAAATGATTAGCCATGGATTTGGAGCCGCGCGGTTTTGCCAACGCGCTAACCAGGCTGGACAAGGGCTTATCAGGCGCAAGATCGAGATAGACTGTTACCGAACCGCAGGAATGAATCGTGTCACGTAACGGTGCGGATAACGCATACAGCAAACTGCCTTCTACGCCCATCGCGGTGATCATTAATTCCCCGCGTTTTTGATAGCGCTTCCCGCGAGCATCCGTAAAGGATAATATCACCGATTTCAGCGGCTGCGCGGCAAAACGGTGACGAAAATACTCACTCCACAGCACATCAAAACCGCAATTGGCTGGCTGTAAGGGGGCGATGACTACCTGTCGCTCTACCAGTAAGGGGAGCCATGCGCCGTCGGAGCCTAATTTTGCCCAGCTACCGCCGCCTAACGCTAAAATCACTGCGTCTGCCTGAACCAATTTTTCACCGTCTGGTGTTGAAAATTTTAAAGCTTGATTTTCATTCCAGCCATACCAGCGGTGACGGGTATGAAAAGTCACGCCAGCCACACGCAAGCGGCGCAACCAGGCTCTTAATAATGGAGCGGCTTTCATTTCCAGCGGAAAGACGCGCTGCGATGAGCCCACAAAAGTTTCAATGCCCAAATCACGTGCCCAGTCCCTGACCATTTGTGGCGTGAAATGATTCAATAGTAATTCTATTTCCAGTTGTCTGCTGCCGTAGCGCAAAACAAAATCGTTAAACGGTTCGGCATGCGTCAGATTCAATCCGCCTATACCTGCCAATAAAAATTTGCGTCCGACCGAAGGCATCGCATCATAAAGATGAACCTCTAAACCTGCTTGACTTAAAATTTCTGCAGCCATTAATCCGGCGGGACCGCCACCGATGATGGCTATGGAAGGCATGTCAGTTGATACACTAAAAATGAATTACATTGCCTATCATTTTCTCCCGCTCGGGCATATGGACAAAATTTTTGATTAAACCCATAGCAATTTGGAATGAGTGCTGAATCTGCAGCGTATATCACAAGTTGTTACACATAAAATTTGGCTAATCTAAGTGACCATAAAAGCCTGATTGTTTCCTTTTGTTCACCAAAGTGGATCATTCTGCCCTACTTATTTTGTGAAGTTTTTGTGAATATCATGTGCACCTATGAAATCCATATAATCCGTATGGTTTTCGAGTAACACATAAAAAGGAGAAATTCATGAAACTGACCAAAACATATTACGCTATTGTGACTATTCTTTTATTGTTGAGCATTTTTGAATGGATTGCTTAATATAA
>CAYNXU010000205.1:0-3552 GCA_964401225.1 uncultured Nitrosomonas sp. | reverse complement strand
CTGCCGATTATCCGGCTGCTTGGCATACGCACATTACTACCCAAGGCGCTTGATCATATCCTGCGGCCACGCTTGTCGATGAAAGTGTCGGGTAAAGGAGATAGCGGAAGTTCTGGTTATCTCAATGCGGATGATATTTTTGGTTTTGACTGGATGGTAGCAATCGGCAATACCCAACTCACTAAGGCCGAGTTTGAGGAATTGGTTAAGACCGCCCATGGCATCGTACGCTTCAAGGGTGAATATGTCTATCTTGATCCTGCCGACATTGAACGGCTGCGCTTACAACTGGAAAAACCGCCACACACTACCTCGGCTGAGCTGTTGCGTATCGCCCTGAGCGAGGAATATCTTGGCACACCCGTCACCTTGGATGCAAAAGCGCGGGACATCATTAGCAAGCTGACTGAAATCAGTAGCGTGCCGCTGCCCAGCGCGCTCAATGCAACCTTGCGACCTTATCAGGAACGCGGCTATGCCTGGCTTTATCGCAATATCCTGGCTGGGTTTGGCAGCGTCATTGCTGATGACATGGGTTTAGGCAAGACACTCCAGGTGATCGTCACTTTGTTGAAACTCAAAGAAGAAGGAGGCCTGAACGAAGCAAAAGCACTGGTGATTGTGCCCACCAGTTTGCTGACCAACTGGACCAAAGAGGTCGCACGTTTTGCACCAACCCTGACAGTGGCTGTTTTCCATGGTACGAAGCGGGTATTGGAAAAAGAGCGTGCAGATGTACTGCTGACCACCTACGGCATGATTCGCACCGATCTGCCCAAACTCAAGAAACTCTCCTGGCGCATTGTCATCGTCGATGAAGCACAAAACATCAAGAATGCTGCTACGGCACAAACCAAGGCCGTTAAATCCATTCCTGCCTCTGCCTTCATTGCCCTGACAGGCACCCCGGTTGAAAACCGACTGACCGAATACTGGAGTATCATGGATTTTGCCAACCGTGGTTTTCTGGGTAATCTCACCCATTTCACTAAAGAGTTTGCCGTACCGATACAAAGCCACCATGATCACCGGGTGGTACAGCGTTTTAAACGTGTCACCAGTCCATTTTTGTTGCGACGGCTTAAATCGGACAAAAGTATCATCAGCGACTTGCCGGACAAGATCGAACAAAATCAATACTGCGAACTGACCAAGAAACAGGCAGCTTTGTATGAGTCTGTCGTCCGTGAAGCTTTGCGGGTCATCAATGGTGAATCCGACACCTTCAAACGCCAGGGGTTAGTGCTACAAATGATCATGGCATTGAAGCAAATCTGTAATCATCCGGCGCAGTATCTTAAAATGGGAAATAACGACGTGAGCTTATCCGGTAAGGCAGAACTGTTTCTCGACCTACTTGACCCCATCTTTGCCGCCCATGAGAAAGCGCTGGTATTTACACAATTTCGTGAAGCTGGCGAACTGTTAGCGGCATGGATCAAAGCACGATTCGGGCGGGAACCCCAATTTCTGCACGGTGGTGTCGCCCGCAAAATGCGCGATAACATGGTAGAGCGGTTTCAGAGTGACCGTACCGAGCGCGTCTTTCTGCTGTCATTAAAGGCGGGCGGTACCGGCCTTAACCTTACGGCTGCCACCAATATAATTCATTTTGATCTCTGGTGGAATCCCGCAGTTGAAGCGCAAGCAACGGATCGGGCCTATCGTATTGGTCAGCAACATAATGTGCAAGTGCATCGCCTGATCACCCGCGCAACCTTCGAGGAACGTATCAATGACATGATACAGTCCAAACGCGATCTGGCTGAGCTAACTGTCGGTATTGGAGAAAAATGGATTGGTAATCTGAGCAATGCGGAACTCAAGGACTTATTCAGTTTGAGGTAAAAGCCATCCATCCTACTTTTGTGGCTCTAAAGTAACTTGATAAGATGATGACTAAATTGATCAATTTACTTGGAATATAAAGAGGTGCCGTGAACATTATCGTAATAGATCTCGTTTTTAACGTCACAGCTTGCGTGATTTGGAGATCCAATTTTAGTTTTGCCTGTGCATACACGGGAGAGAGAAAATGAGCAGAGTGTTTATCTCGTACCGGCGTGCCGACAGCGCACAGGCAGCAAACAAGCTATACCGCCACCTGAGCATGCGCTTTGGGAAGGATCTGATCTTTCAAGATGTTGATGACATCAAACCTGGAGATGACTTTCTAGAAGTCATTGACCAAGAGCTCGCATCATGCCAAGTGTTTTTAATCCTGATTGGACCACACTGGCTGATCGATGCCCAGGGTCAGCGGCGGCTGGATGATCCGAATGACGTTCTGCGCATGGAAGTTGCCAAAGCTTTGTCTCGCGATGCGACCATCCTCCCCGTGCTGGTTGGGGGAGCCGGCATGCCATTACCTGACGCTTTGCCTGACACTCTTAAGTTGTTATCGCGTCGCCAGGCCATGAGCCTCACGGAAGACGAGTGGATTCTCAATGTCGAAGCCTTGATTGAGCGTCTGCGCGAGATCATCTTGCCACGCGCGGACGATATATCATTACCGCAAGCAAAACAGGCGTTGTATGAAATGCAGCTCCGGTATTTCGATCTACTGGATAACAATACAACCGACGCGCTCGAGTTGGCACAAAAGACGCAGGCTTATCTGGACCGGGTGCTGCCCCTGTATCCTCAAGATCCCGATTTGAAAGTGACGCGGGGTTATCTACACAAGAATGAGGCAATGGCCCTGATTCGCCTGGAACGCCACGACGAAGCCAAATCAGCTCTCAACAAGGGGGAAACTGTCTTTTACACCATGCTGGATGAACGGCCACGTGATGCGAGCGCCTGGAATGGACTCGGCAGCATTGAAGCGGTAAGAGGCAATTATGAGAAAGCTCACGAATATGTCGATAACGCCCTCACAATCCTTCCAGACTATCCGGCCGCTCAGCAAGACCATGAACTAATCTTGCAGCACCTTGGAAAAGTAACGTGCGAGACAACGCAAGCTCTCGAAAAGCGCCGCCAGTCAAAGAAGTAGCTATACTGTTTAGCATCTGAGAAGAGCAAGGGATTCAAATCGAACGAGTCAATTTCGATTGATTCTTCTTTCCGAGTTTTTACATACGCGATGCTTATTCCTAAGCGCCTTTGTTTTGGTTTACTTACCCATTTATCCGATGCAACTGATCTGGTCTGGTTACGCAGTCATGGTTCATTTTCCGCCATTTCCAGTACCTCACTCGCCGTCAGTTGCCCCGTCATGTCGCCGTCCCAGGTTGCGTTGAGCGGCAGGGTATTTTGCACCCGCGTGGCACGTTCAAGATAGGCCTGCAATGTCAATTCCGTTTGGGTAACTGGGATAGCTAGGGCACGCGGATGACGAATTACTTCAGTGAGCAGGGCCAGATTGATCTTCTGCTGGTATCGTGCATCGAGTTTTGCCTTGGATGTTGAACGAACGGCACTCAATGACTTTTTGAGCAATTGGCCGTGATTGCGCTTGTCGTCTTCCAGAATGGGGTAGGCTTGCAAATAAAGTTTATGATCACGCCAGCCAAGCAAACGAGGTTGATTCACCACACGCACCGGGGT
>CAYNXU010000204.1:0-3567 GCA_964401225.1 uncultured Nitrosomonas sp. | reverse complement strand
TTATCTATAATCCGGTGACCAAAGAATTATTCTATGCTGAGAAAGGTAAGGGCGCCTATCTCAATGGGGTACCCTTACCGCTGAGAAAACGGCAGACTAATTTACGCAGTGCGATAGCGAATGTTGATTTTAAGCGCTTGGACCGTAAATTAGCAGAGAAAATAGCCGCCTATCCTCCCTATGCGTCACAACGTAACTATGGTGCATGCGCTCTTGAGTGGTGTTATACGGCGGCAGGTTACTTTGATTTATATCTGCATGGCGGTCAGAAACCATGGGATTACGCAGCGGGCTGCCTGATTCTGGAGGAAGCAGGCGGTTCGATGTGTGGCTTTGATCAGGATGATTATTGGGCAGGATCGCCGTGGCAGCGCTCCGTGATTGCCGCGCTTGATCCTGCCTTGTTTATACAGTGGCGTGATTGGGTTAGGGCGCAGCATCAAATTGATGAGATCTCAGTCCTGTAGATTAATTTTGTAGTATTTCAATAGTCCAGAAATAGGTTGCAGCATTGAAAATTCTTATTCTAGGCGCTGGTCGAGTCGGTTCCAGCGTCGCTGAAAGTCTCGTAAGTGAGGCAAACGATATCACTGTGGTTGATATTGCTGCAAATCAACTTGCTTTGCTGCAGGATCGACTTGATTTGAGAACGGTCGTCGGCAATGCTTCTCATCCTTCAGTACTTAAGCGTGCGGGTGCTGAAGATACCGATATGGTTCTGGCGGTTACCGAGAGCGATGAAATTAATCTGGTTGCCTGCAAGATTGCTGCCAGTCTATTCAATACGCCTACTAAAATTGCGCGAATTCGCGCGAGCGATTACTTGGAGCATCCTGATATCTTTTCACAAGGAAATTTCTGTGTCGACTACGCCATTTGCCCAGAGCAGATTCTGACTGAATATATCGAGAAGCTGATCGAATTTCCGGAAGCCCTACAGGTGCTTGATTTTGCTTCAGGCAAAGTGAGCCTGGTCGCTGTCAGAGCGCTGCAAGGGGGGCCATTGGTGGGGCATCAGCTCCAGGAATTACGTAAGCACGTTCCCAATGTTGATACACGGGTGGCGGCGATATTCCGCAAAGATCGACCCATTATTCCTGAGGGAAACACCGTGATCGAGGCGGGAGATGAAGTTTTTTTTATCACGGCTACCGAGGATATTCGTGTTGTGTTGAGCGAATTGCGCAGTATGGATAAACCGGTCAAACGTGTCATGATTGCCGGGGGAGGTAAGATCGGCAGGCGTCTTGCGGAAGTGCTGGAAAAAGATTACCAGGTCAGGATCATTGAACGTGATGGCAAAGTATGTGAGCTTCTGGCGCAGGATCTGCACCATGCGCTGGTATTGCATGGTGACATTACGGATGAAGAGCTGCTGGAGAGTGAAAATGTGGCTGAGATGGATGTATTTTGTGCGCTGACTAATGACGATGAGAATAACATTCTGGCCTCGCTGTTGGCTAAGCGTATGGGTGCGCACAAGGTGATCGCCCTGATCAACCGGGGGATCTACGTCGATTTGGTACAAAGCGATAGAATCGACATTGCAATTTCACCGGCGCAAGTAACGATTGGTTCGTTGCTCGCTTACGTTCGGCAGGGTGATGTTGCGGCCGTCCATAGCTTGCGGCGAGGTGCGGCGGAGGCACTGGAGGTGGTTGCGCATGGGGATACTAAATCATCCAATGTCGTGGGGCGTAAAATTGAAGATATCAAATTACCCAAGGGTGCAACGATCGGTGCGATCGTGCGTGGCCTGCCGCCAAAAAACAATAAATGGATGAGCGTATTCGATATCGATGAAGATAACCCAATCAAGGATCGGGGTAAGGTGCGCGTCATTATTGCTCACCATGATACGGTCATTGAGTCGGATGATCATGTAATTGTATTTGTCGTCAATAAAAAAATGATTCGACAAATCGAAAGGTTATTTCAGGTTAGCGCAGCCTTTTTATAATCGGCCGACCCATGAATCATTTTCCTTCGGTTGCCAATATACTCAGCAAGATCATTCTCGTCTTTGGGCTGACCATGCTGGTACCTTATGGGGTGGCATACTGGTTGGAAGATGGTTCATCCGTCGTTTTTAGCGAATCTCTACTAATCACTTTGCTCTGTGGTGCTGTAATTGCGCTAGCGACCCGTCGTTACAAGCGGGAACTACAAATTCGCGATGGTTTTTTGTTGGTCGTGCTGGTTTGGCTCATTCTTCCTTTTTTTGGCATGTTGCCTTTGTTGCGTTTTTTTCCGGAAATCAGTTTTGCCAAAGCCTACTATGAAGCAACGTCTGCATTAACTGCTACCGGTGGAACAGTCTTGACCGGTCTCGATACGCTACCTTACTCAATCAATTTGTGGCGTGGTTTGATGGTGTGGCTAGGAGGCATGGGGTTAATCGTATTAGCCGTGGCTATTCTACCCATGTTGGGCGTAGGGGGTAGGCAGATCTTCAAAGCCGAAATACCTGGCCCCATGAAGGAATCCAAGCTGACGCCACGCATTGCCGAGACTGCCAAAGGGCTGTGGTTAGTATATGTGGCGCTAACACTGGCTTGTATGGGTGCATACAAGCTCGCAGGCATGAACTGGTTTGATGCGGTGATGCATGCCTTTACCACCCTGGGATTGGGGGGATTTTCTTCTCACGACGCGAGCTATGGGTACTGGGATTCGCCTATAATCGAACTGGTTGCGATCGTATTCATGCTGATAGGGGGGATAAATTTTGCGACGCACTTTATAGTCTGGCGGGCAAAGAGCATTTCACCCTATCGCTACGATCCTGAAATAAAGCCTTATCTTGTTATTGTATTATCGACTTGTGTAGGACTTGCTGGGTATCTGTGGCTAACAGGGATTTATACCGATCCGTTGACCGCACTGCGCTATGCTTCCTTTAACGTCGTTTCTGTTGCGACGACAACGGGATACAGTAATACCGATTATAGCTTATGGCCAATATTTGCACCGTTATGGATGCTGTTTTTATCTGGCTTTTGTACCTCCTCCGGATCAACGGGCGGCGGGATTAAAATGATCCGCGTGCGGATTCTATACCAACAGTTTTTTCGTGAAATGATCACGATCATGCATCCTCAGGCGGTTTCCCCTGTCAAGCTAGGGAGAAGCGTCGTGGCTAATCGAATTATCTTTGCGGTATTCGTTTTCTTGTTTGTTTATCTGGCGAGCATGATTTTCATGACGCTGGTGCTAACGCTGAGTGGCCTGGATGAAATCACAGCTTTCTCTGCCGCGGTTGCATCGATCAACAATCTGGGGCCGGGGCTTAATCAAATTGGACCTGCAACCACTTATGCCTCTTTGACCGATTTCCAGATATGGGTATGCAGTTTTGCTATGTTGCTGGGAAGACTGGAGTTTTATACGTTATTGATTGTGTTTACTGTTGCATTCTGGAGAAAGTAGTTGTTTCAATTTTATGTTAGGGCATAAATAAGATTGCGCGATTATAATAACGGCTTATGTTTGGCTATTAATTTAGGGGCATTTCTAAAAATCCAAATTTGCGAGCACCCGCTTCGCGGGTTGCCTGCTTACCCCGTT
>CAYNXU010000203.1:0-3596 GCA_964401225.1 uncultured Nitrosomonas sp. | reverse complement strand
CCCAGTCGATATCTCCAATAACCTCGTTGCTGACTACGGTAGTATCCCAATGTTTATCTTGTTTAATTGCACTCAGAGCAAACTGATTGAAACGGCTTCGCAAAAAATCGAGTCTACCGATAGCAAGGTCAAACTTAATTCGATCAGTCAGTAACGCTTTCACCCCCCGGCCGGGTTGTCCAGATAATGCTGTCAACTCATCATGTCGCTTGAATAGTGTTTGCCACCGGTCCCATTCCAGCACAGAAATCTCGCCATGTACCCAGGTCGAAGGTTCTTCGGGTAATTCGGCTGGCGCAGCGCGAAAATTCATTACACCACGCGCTGGATAAAAATGACCATTTTCTCCCCGAATACGCTGAATCTCCGCTGTCACAACCTCCCCATAACGGAAATGCAAAACTTCTCGCTTCGAATCAACAGCCTTCTTCACAAAGCTTAATGGGATCATCTCTGCAGCAGATTTGGAAAAAGGCTCGGGTAACGATGAAGCCGCTCCCACTAATGAAGATTCAATCATCATCTCCAGCCCGTTTTCACTGATATCAAAAACTGCCGACCAATCAGTGGCACCCTGCATAAACTGCATCCACAATTGCAAAGCATTAGCTGGTTGGCCAATCTTAGCTGGTTGCAAGTGATCGAAATTAACACTGCCTTTCGCCTTGATCTGCAGCGCTTTATTTGGCGAGGTTAGCGCATCAATCGTCACGGGCCCACCCAGCACTTGTGCAGTCATTCCCTCAATAATCAGCCCGGATTGCGTGAAAGCAACTACGCCATTCACTTCGCTCAGGGAAGGCAAATCATTAGTCAATTCGATATGATTGCTGATGAACTGATAACTCCCCGCCAATTCAGTTTTCCCTTCATCCTGACTGGATGTCAGTGGCATGGTTAATGCCAATTGCAACTTTCCATTCCCGGTAACTTTGCCAGAGTTGGAAAATTGGCTTGCCTGTCTATCTAATGGACTTTTCTCAATCAAATCGATTATTTTCTGAGTGGCGCCTTCGGCTCTCCCAACCAGATGCAAAACAGGATCCGGTGCGTGCACATCCGCAATCTGCAGCCGCGCATCCTTCAATACAATCTCCGTCATCCTTGCTCGCGAAATCGTCATATCAAGATGGTCATCCCGGAGCGAGAAATGAGCTTGCATATCTGTTATAGCCGGCCAGCCTGACGGCAGTTTCACCGCCGCATCAGTGATTTTCGTTGTGAGCTTTAAAGCAGGCCTGCTGTGCTGATCAGAAAGAAAGCCATTCACATCGCCACGAACATGAAAACGCGTCTCATCCAATCGACCCGCTACGATGGTCTTACCCAGCCAGTCTCGCGCAGTCTGCTGATCAACCATGAGCGCCATATACTTGCCAATATAATTTACCTCCGCATGCGCCAGCTCCCCTTCCAGATCAATCATGCCAGGACCATCAAGCGCATCCTGGTAAAGGCCGCGAACTGCTCCGGAGATATGGCGATTAGCAAAAGAAATGTCATTCAATACCAGCAAAGTCAACGCCAAGTCAGGTGATGTCTTCCAATCGACCTGCCCAGCGAGTTTATCGAGTTCGAGTGGCTCATCAAGCGCTTCAAGCAATTTTATAGTGACTTTATCTGAATTAAGGCTGAGTATTCCCCCTTGTTCGGTGACATCAATGCTACCGCTTAACCCACTCATTGATGAGATTTTGCCAAAATCATTCACAGCCAAGTCATGAAAATTCCCTGCCACTCGAAAAGAAAAGGGCTTCATCCAATCACCCTGCCAGTAGATTTGTGCCTGCTCGATGATCCCCTTTGGAGATCGTTCGTTAAGACGTTTTTGCAAAGAATGTTCCATGGGTAGATAATTCGCCAGGGAAGCAACTACCCCCAGGTCAAGTTCATTGATATGTAACTTGTGCGTCTCAGATACATCGCCAAATAATCCTTGCCTTTGCCATAAAATGTCCATCGGCTCAATATACAACTGATCTTTAGTGGCAATGCTCATGCGTTGCGCAAACCATTCCTCGCCCGGTTGCTCTGCGTGATTAGTTTTCTTCCATCCCACACGGCCACGCAACTGCTCAAGATCAAGCCTTGGAAGATCCTTTGCCCAATGCATCCGTGTTTTACGAAGATTGACATCGGCCGACCAATACACGACAGACTGATCATCAATACCCACCCACGTGCGGAACGCACCACTGCCATGCTCAAATTCCAGACCTTCCGGGAACGATAACCAAGTTTGCAAGATAGCCAGATCGACATGGTCCAATTGGGCGAATAAGTGTCCACGCCATTGATCCAGTGCATTCACTGACTCCCCCGTAAAATCACCCCGTATATCCATAGGTGCGGCCACTTCTTCTGGAGGCGTCACACGCAAACCAAAGCGATGATGCCCCTTCTGGTTGCGCATGAGTAAACTGACTTTCTTCAAATACAACGCCGGGGCGGCGCGCGGCTCATCCAACCAATAAACATCCGCGTCATTAATGCTCAACTTGCGCTGGCGCAATAACCAATCGAGAAAACTATTATCGGCTTCTTCTTGATCAATCGTAACACCCGCGATGTGTATCACACCCTCTGAATCTCGACGAACAATTAAAACCGGCCGCTCGATTCTGATTTCACGGAATCGCAATTCTCCATACAGCAGTGACCGCCAGGAAACCGTTCCATCCAACTCAGTCAAAATCAACACAGGGGTGCCATATCGATCATGCACATGAACACCAAGTAACTGTAAATACGGGCGCACCCCATCCCAATTTGCCTCGATGCGTTCTATACTGATATGTTGTCCTGCAACTTGAGAAATGGCTGCAGCGATAAGAGGACGATAGCGTTCGATATCAGGTAGCAGCCAATAGCGCAACAACAATAGCGACAATGAAAAAAACATAACAGCCGCGAATAGGGTCCACCCGAACCATCGCAAGGTAAAAATACTATGCCTAAAGAAAGAATGCATCGTGGAGCGATTTAATGAAAAATCAGACTTATCCTGAAAAAAGCTGCTGAATAATTATTGATTCGACCAAATCAAGCTTGCAGTTACTACCTGCAGAAATAACGCTTGTTATCGGCGCCTCTAAAAATTCAAAATTCTAAACAAAACGGAGTACGAGCAAAAAAGGTAGCGCAGCATATATTTATGTAAGAAAACGTTTTTTGTGAGTAACCAAGTGTTGTGACGAAACTTGGATTTATAGAAGTACTGCCATGACAAGTTATACGCTTCGCACCTCAAAATTCGGCACCTATACCTTCTCCCGCCGGCAAAAGGCTGGATGAGGGATGATAAAAACCGGATTTTGAGGTGTGATGAGCATAAAATTCCCTATCAGGCTGAATCAATAGTACTGCACTCCGTATAGCATGAGACTCATTGGTATAGGCTTAGCGTAACCGTATGGCTCTCACGCGCATAAGCTTTACCATCAAATTCACCTGCTTGATCAAGCTGATGGTTTGCGAGAACCACATAAAGGCCTAATCCAGGAAGCGAAAAGGCAGCCTCTCCATTTTCATCCGTGCGCAAGCGTTTTTCCCAGCCATTAGGAGCAATAATGACGAGATCGGCCTTGACCAGGGGT
>CAYNXU010000202.1:0-3627 GCA_964401225.1 uncultured Nitrosomonas sp. | reverse complement strand
GGGGGGATGGCTCTGCTGTTGAGAATGGCGTGATTGCAGCCGGTGCGAATACCTTTGATATCAGCCGTTTCTTTGCCGATGGCGATGCGTCTCATACCGTCAGCATCACCGTGACTGATACCGCGGGTGATACGGATACACGGCAGTTTGTGCTGGGAGTCAACAATGTTGCGCCAGCGATGTCATTAATTGGCAATACATCGGTCGATGAAGGCTCGGTCTATACTTTGACAGGGTCTGTTATCGATCCCGGCATGGATACGATAACAGACTACATCATCAATTGGGGGGATGGCACGACGACGACACTGACGGCGGCAGAGGTACAAGCCCTGTCAGGCAATGTGACCCACGTTTATGCGGACGGCGCTAGCAATCCGCTGATCAGCGTTGACTTGGTCGATGAAGATGGCATACACACCGCGGCTGGTACATTGAGTGTGATGGTCAATAATGTTGCACCCATCATTGCTTTGTCAGGTGCTGCTGAAGTCAATGCCGGCGACAGCTATATGCTGAATCTCGGTGCGATCACCGATCCGGGTGACGATACGGTAACCAACTATATTGTCAATTGGAGCGATGGCAACGTTGATATCTTCAGTGCTGCTGGAGATGTGGCTCATGTTTATGCAACCACGGGAAACAATACCATCAGTGTCGATCTGGTCGATGAAGATGGCACACATGCCAATGCAGGTAGTTTGGTAGTGATGATCAATGACATCGTGTCTGTGGAAACGGTGCGCATCGGTGATGCGCCGGCACGCATCACCAATCTTTCCCAGCTTGTCGATGCTTGGTCTGATCCGTTGCTGGGTAATATTACTCATAAATCCAATGCGACCAATTTAGCTGAGGCATGGTCGACAGTGGCATTGACTACCCTTAATAGCTTAGTGTTGCCCGGCGGCGATCTTTATGCAGGTGATCTCGGTGTGAGTGGCCGCAGTGTAGCAACCAGTACGATTGCGCAAGAACTGGATGGCACTGAAACTTTACGTTTTGAATTCACCGAGGAAGCCACCGCAATCACGGTTAGTCTCAGCCGTTTCTACAGTGATGATTTAGGTAGCGTGTTCAACGAATCTGGGCGAATACGCCTGCTCGATTCCAATGGTAATGTTGTCGGTGAGACTACATTTGTTGCCGATGCATTTAATGGTCAGAGAACCCTAAGTCTAGCATCTGAAACCAAGTTTACTGCGGTAGAGTTCAATGCGGGTGCTTATGATGGGGATTTTTTCATTTATGGCGCGTTGGCTGATGACAACGGCGAATTTGGTACAAGTATCTATGCCGATACTTCTGGCAAGTTGTACGGCAGTGATTTTCTAGTCGATTGGATCGAGCCGACGTTTGAAATTTCTCTGATAGGTGCGACCACCGATCACTTCGGTTAATACTTTTTCGTGACTCACGTTCGTCAGGCCGGCGCTATGTGTCGATCTGGCGACGTGAAAACCGATTCAGTCATGGCTTCTTGCGCACATCGACGATTACTTTGTGTCGAGTTTTTTTATACACATTGCATTGTTTTTTTATGAACAATTGTTTTTATTGTACTTATTTTGTGGCATGACTTTTGCTGCCAATTAATCAAGATAAACCATTAAAGAGGATCCATCATGATTTGCTTACACAATACACTAAAACGCTTTATGTCCGCTATTACGCTCGGTGCGTTGTTAATCGGTTTCAATCCGCTTGCCATTAGTGCGGTGCTAGTTAGCCAGCCTTATCTTGCTGATGGCGATAGCTTTCTTTCTTCAGTCAGCGGTGGTTTTGAAAATGCTGATTCATTTATCTTGCCAGATGCAGTGAGTGTTACTTCTATTGTTTGGTGGGGTACAGATGCCAACACAAATGATTTTCTTGTTAGATTAGGTGCAGACTTAGGAAGTTTATCGGATTTGTCGGGTACGATCACCAAAGATACGACTGCTGATTTCGATAGCTTTGGTCGGCCAATTTTTCAGTTTGAACAGTTGCTCAGTTCGGTACTTACTTTAACGACAGGGACACATTTTTTGTCGATATCGCATGAGATAGAGGAATGGTATTGGGCAGTTGGATCGTTGGATGGCGGTTTAGGTGTACCCGGGAGCTTTTTTGGCGCTGATCCCGATTGGCTCAATGATGACTTGAATGAGCTCTCTTTCCAGTTGATTGGTGAACGCCAGATGGAATCTGTATCTGAGCCCAACATACTCGCGTTACTCATGATCGGCGCTTTCTTCATGGGCAGAAGGATGTCGCGTGGAAGGGTAGTAGGGTAAAAATCTACTCTGATCTAAGTGTAGTGAGATATCCAATGCTATTACAACGGGTTTGAGGGGTGTTGATCTCTGCCGGGGTGAACCTGTTCAACCATGATGCCTTCCTTACGATACTTGTAGGAGACTTGTAATCAGGTCTCTTAGGGTTTTGATTAATAGGTAAGTTTTGAGGAGGCGTGGTGTGGTGATGCATACACCCAGCTGAGCGAAATCTTTCTTATTAATCAAAGGACAAGTGAGGGTGCGTGTTTATTTATGAAATATTCTGGCTAGATTACATAATCCTGATTCCTGATCCGAAGCAGGTATCGAATAGAGCTCACCCAAATAAACTGAGGTTTATGAAACTTTGGACTCATCAAAATTCAGCATGCCGCAGTTTTTTGGTTTGAAAGCGACAGAGAAATCCTGTACCCTGACATGCATTGAGATTCATTGACATTATCAGGAGGGTGAGATGAGCCAAATAACCGCGAGACTACCGGATGAGCTGATTGCTGCACTCGATGAAGCTGCTGCAAAGTTGCATCGGACACGCGCCGACGTGGTCAGGCAAGCCATTGAATATTATCTCAATGATTTCGAGGATATTTCTTGCGCCATAGAGGTTTTGCGCGATCCGGCAGATCCAATTCTGGATTGGGAGACCGTAAAACATGGCCTACTACGTTAGTATTAAGCAAAGCGCAGCGAAGGCATTGAAGAACATCGCCCCTGATGACCGATTGCGCATCATCGACGCCATTGATCGACTCAAGATAAATCCCGCAGCAGGTGGTGTGTTAAAGGGTGAATTCTCCGGGTTGCGCCGGATTCGTGTAGGTTCTTATCGTGTCGTGTATGAAGTGCAGGATCAGGAATTGGTTGTACTTGTCATCCGCATCGGTCATCGTCGCGAGATCTATCGATAAAGCAGCGGCACGGGGTTCCGGTGGGAAGCAGATAATCCGTAAAACTGATGCTCGCAAATTTGGATTTTTAAAGCTGCCCTATATTTGTTTTTTTCTTGTCTGGGTTCCGTCCTACGTCCTCATTGTGCTTGAGGTACCCACACGCTACTCTCATGCATGGAAAGATATCATTGCTACGTTGTAACTCAATATTCTCCCAATTCGCCCCACGTGATTGCCGCATTGCCTGAAAGTGGGGGTGTGCCGCAGGGTGATCCGGGTGATAAGCATATTGCTGTAACTGCCAATAGTATCCATATCCATGATTCGCTCAATCGCGCCATGCTGGAAATGCCGGTAGTGTTTTAAAAAACGCCATATCGTGATTAGGCCATAGCTGCGCATTTTCGGAGTGGGCAAGGGCTTTGAGTTTACGAATGCTGGTAAGTGCTTGTTCT
>CAYNXU010000201.1:0-3635 GCA_964401225.1 uncultured Nitrosomonas sp. | reverse complement strand
AAGGATGAGCGTGAACTCCCGGCTACGTATGTTGATTATGAAGAATGGGGACGGGAATATGTGCTCAGCGCCGTCAATACCGTTCTGGATGTACACGTACGCGTGGCCGATCTTTATAGCAGCCCACATGATCAGACACGGGAACAACTTCGTTTGACCATAGAAACTGTCAAAGAGCGTCAGGAAAGCGAGCTTATTAACAACAAAGAATACGGCTTGCTCAATAATGCTGGCAAAAACATGAAAATAAAAACACGTACCGGCGCGCCTACACCAGATGATCTGGATGATTTGATCTCGCTGGTCTGGAAAGAACCAGCTTTCTTCCTCGCGCATCCTAAAGCCATCGCAGCCTTTGGCCGCGAGTGCACACGCCGTGGCGTTCCTCCTCCTACCGTATCCATGTTTGGCTCACAATTTCTGACTTGGCGAGGATTACCACTTGTTCCTTGCGACAAACTAGCCATTAACAGTGGAAAAACCAATATCCTGCTGCTACGTACCGGAGAAAGCCGACAAGGCGTAGTTGGGTTATATCAACCTGGCCTACAAGGTGAGCAAGGAATGGGATTGTCCGTACGCTTTATGGGAATCAATCATAAAGCGATCGCCTCCTACCTGGTTTCCCTCTACTGTTCGCTGGCTGTTTTGACAGATGATGCGCTCGGCGTGCTCGAAAATGTCGAAGTAGGTAAATATCATGAATACAAATAATTTAAACAAACTTATAGAGGAAAGTTTGGGGACGACATCCAGTTATTTGCCGGATGTCGAGTCGCTGACTCGAATGGCCAATGAATTGTTTAATACACCACCCAATGGAATACCTGCCACGGCCGCTTCGTCTTCACTTTCTCAATCAGCAGAACCAGTACCATTGGTAGTCCCCACGTTTGATGGTGATTACCGACATAATCACACGCCTGCTTCCCTTTATTCTTCAACTATTCCAATACCATATGAAGCAGAATTAAAAGCATTGCTCAACCCTGACACGAACACTGCACCTGCACATGCCAGCCGACCTAATTCAGCTACCTTGACTCGTCCATTCGGGGTATCTTCATTTTATTTTCTTGATGAAATCGTAGCACCTGCCCGCAGTGGCCAGGTACCACAGATCACCTCCACACACCCGCCTTTCGATGCGCATGCTATTCGGCGTGATTTCCCAATCCTGCAAGAGTCAATCAATGGCCATACCTTGGTCTGGCTGGACAATGCAGCCACTACCCAAAAACCTCAAGCGGTCATCGATCGCCTTAGCTATTTTTACGAGCACGAAAACTCCAATATTCATCGTGCAGCGCATGAGCTAGCCGCACGTGCTACCGATGCCTACGAGGAATCACGCCAAAGCGTCAGACGTTTTATTAATGCATCCTCTGCAGACGAAATTATCTTTGTCCGTGGCACAACCGAAGGCATCAATCTCGTGGCTCAAAGCTGGGGACGGCAGAATATCACTGAAGGTGACGAAATTGTGATTACCTGGCTGGAGCATCATGCCAATATCGTCCCCTGGCAAATGTTATGTCATGAGCGAGGTGCCAAATTACGAGTAGTGCCAGTCGATGACAACGGTCAAGTTTTATTGGATGAGTATCAGAAGCTACTCAATTCACATACTAAGCTGGTTGCGTTTTCGCAGGTTTCCAATGCGTTAGGAACGGTCACGCCCGCCCAACAGATGGTGGAGATGGCTCATCGTGTCGGGGCACGGGTGCTGGTCGATGGCGCACAATCTGTTTCGCATATGCATGTTGACGTGCAACAGCTTGATTGTGACTGGTTTGTATTCTCGGGTCACAAGGTATTTGGTCCAACTGGTATCGGCGTCATGTTTGGCAAAGCCGAGTTGCTTGAAGCCATGCCACCTTGGCAAGGAGGCGGTAACATGATTCAAGATGTTACCTTCGAAAAAACCACTTATCATGGTGCCCCTGCTCGCTTTGAAGCAGGAACAGGGAATATTGCCGATGCAGTTGGTCTTGGAGCTGCCATTGATTATGTCGAGCGGATTGGGATCGAGAATATCAACCGCTATGAACATGATTTGATGGCTTATGCCACACGTGGCCTTAAATCAGTAAATGGTCTAAGGCTTATCGGCACTGCACCTGAAAAAGCAGGCGTACTTTCTTTTGTACTAAAGGGCTTCACTTCTGAAGAAGTCGGTGAAGCACTTAATCGGCAAGGCATTGCAGTGCGCGCAGGGCATCACTGTGCGCAACCTATATTGCGTCGTTTCGGGATTGAAACCACAGTTCGTCCATCTCTAGCGTTTTACAATACCTGTGCAGATATTGATAGGCTGATTGTTGCTATCCATCACATTCAAGGTGGCCGTAGTTTTTTCTAAGGGTTTTTTGCAGCATGGCGGATAACTGCCATGCTGCAAATCAAATGAATACTTATAATTTTAGATTTGAGCATAGAGATAAAGTGAATTTCCAGCAACTGCGTATCCTCAGCGAAACTGTTCGCCAGCACTACAATTTGACAGAAGTGGCCAATGTTTTGTTTACCTCGCAATCTGGCGTCAGCAAACACATCAAAGATCTTGAAGATGAATTAGGCATTCAATTGTTTATCCGTAAAGGCAAGCGACTACTCGGCCTGACCGATCCTGGCAAGGAATTGATTAAAATTGTTGAGCGTATTCTACTCGACACCCGGAATATCAAACGGCTAGCTGAGCAATTCAGTCAGCACGATCAAGGCCAGCTCACGGTAGCCACGACCCACACGCAAGCGCAATATGCTCTGCCCACCGTGGTAGAAAAATTCAAGAAAGCATTTCCCAAGGTGCACCTGGTACTTCACCAATCCAGTCCAAGCGAAATCGTATCCATGTTGCTCGACGGCCAGGCAGACATCGGCATTGCCACGGAAGCGCTGGAAAACACGGTCGATTTGGTCTCTTATCCCTACTATACTTGGCACCATGCGATCATCGTACCTAGCGGACATCCCCTGCAATCAGTTCATCCTCTTACGCTCGAAGCCATTGCTGAGTTTCCGATCATTACTTACCACCAGGGATTTACCGGACGATCGCGAATTGATCATGCATTCACTCGAGCGGGCCTGACGCCTGATATCGCCATGTCTGCCTTGGATGCCGATGTAATTAAAACCTATGTCACACTTGGGCTGGGTGTAGGTATCATCGCATCCGTTGCATTCGTGCCAGAGCGGGATTCAAGGCTTATGAAGCTCGATGCCTCACATTTATTCGAAAAAAATACGACCTATATCTCGATCCGTCAGAACCATTATTTACGCGACTATGCCTATTGTTTCATCGAACTCTGTATTCCCACGCTCAGCGAATCAATTAAAGGAAGGTGATTTTCTGGTGCCAATAAAAAAATCGTGGATTCAACGATCTTCTTATCCAGATTCCATACAACGCTAATTAACGCCAATCAAGCAAATACCCGAGGAAAATTCAGAGAGTTTGTTACTCGTTTCCGTCTCCTGGGTATAAAGCTCCTGGTGATTTGTATAGCTCAGCATTTCTTCAAACATTAGATCGGCCACCTCGAATACGTTTTTCAACGGCCGGCTAGATAAGTAAAACTAGTCAATCGAACTGTTTTTACCGACCAATGCCTTGGTCCGCATTTTTT
>CAYNXU010000200.1:0-3654 GCA_964401225.1 uncultured Nitrosomonas sp. | reverse complement strand
CAATCGGTTGTATTCGTATGCATAATAATGATTTGTTGGATTTATTTGAGCGAGTTGCTGTGGGTACACCTACGGAGATTACGCTTTGAACGCATTCTGGGCACCTCTAAAAATTCAGAGTTTTAAACAAGACGAGGCGAGAACAAAAAATGTTGACGCAGCATATAATTGATATGTAAGGAAACATTTTTTGTGAACAACGACGTATTGTGACGAAACGGGGTAAGCAGGCAATCCGCGAAGCGGATGCTCGCAAATATGGATTTTTAGAGGTGCCCTTTTATAATTTGCGTGGAGGGGGGTTCATTCCGGTGTTATTGTAATTGTCACGGTGTCGTTAAAAGTACCATCGGCTAAGCCATCCAAGTTATCATCTACTGCAAAAGTTATAACATATATACCTGGAGGAAGTGCATTAACAGGAAGACTAAAAATAGTAAAATTGTCGATAGCCAATAATTCTCCTCCGTATGCCCGAATTGGTTGGTCTGACTCACTGAATTCAAATCGATCATTGAGCCAGAATGTTCCCATCGGTGTAAGCGCACGCACCCAATAATCTGCCTGATTGCCCACATAAACGCTAGGATCGAGTGATACCGTTAGCGTCAATGGGTCGTTTGGCATCAAGATGATCGACTCAGTCACATTATTGGCAAAAACAGTAGGAATAGGTGGCGAATGCTTGGGAGGAAGCGGGGAAGGCACATCATTAAAAAACCAAGAAATATCGTTATTAAAGAAAATTCGCCCGCGTGTAATCACGAAGTGCGTTGCATTAATCTGTTCCGCCCTAATTTCACAGACCGCAAAAGATGCTCGATTACTATCAAAGCTGAGGACAATATCTGCATCGTCAGTAAATCCTGCAAACTCGATCTTCAACGAATAATCATCCGCTGTTCCCGCCAGCCTATCCAATCCACTCATTGCCAAACGCAGAGTGGCCACATCATCAGCAGTCAATGTACGCTGCGTTTCGCCCGCAAAAATTCCCTGTTGCATGACAGCTTCAGTATTGCGTATACCGAGTAATGCTCCAACATGACGATCCGCGTTAGCAGCAAAGTGATGTCCCGGTGGAAGATCGGATAACTCACGGCTATAAGTTGTTCTATCTACTTTTTCCGCAATACTGAACGGATTGTTATTGCTTTTCCGGAACCAGTGCAAATTGACATCATCACCACGTAAATCATCACTGGAGCCGACCACGCCATCGATGCCTTTATCAAGATTAAATTGACCGTCAGCTCCCTTGGTCGATCGCGAATAATTTCTGTCCATGCCTGTCAATCCCGATTCAGAGGCAAGATTGGGGTGTCCCAGACCAAGACAATGCCCCAATTCATGCAGCGCAACCGATTCAAAATCAAACTGGTTGTGAGGAACAGAATTGTTTTCACTGAGGATATTTTCAATCGTAGGGATCAGGTTGTTCCAAGTGGTAATGATATTTTGAATAGGTATCACCATTTCAGCGGCGTGGGTGGATGAAGGTGATATGCCAACGGTTACCGTCAATGATGAGCCTATGCCGTAATAACCGGGAGGATGAGTAATGGTATTGACGCCGTGTTCCTCACCCGCGAACTCAAATGTTCCGGAAAAAACCGGTAGTGTTATGGTGATCGCAAGTAAAAATGATACAAATCCTAATCTGGTGAGCCTAAGTGATTGAAATAAATAGTGAGGTTGTTTCATTGCGGTCACTTAGTGGTCAATGACAAGCGCTACTTTTTTTACCATTAAATGCTTGGCATGATTCAATTACCATTTATTTAATTTTTTTAAGATCGGATCGTTGCATGAGTGCGGCAAGTTGTTGCTGAACAGCATGTAGGTATTGAATTTCTTCAATAGTAGGAAATTGTTCTGCAGTCCATTTTAGCCCCCGCCAGGAAATAGTTATTTTCGCATTCCAATCACCTTGTGCAAGCATTCCTGAGGGTTGGTAACGATTGGGATAAATCTCCACGAGTGTTGTCGGCGCATCCGAAATATTATCGATCGTAGAAAAGAGTGTCGCCTGTTGTTGCTTTGCTTCCTGAATTTTATTATGAATATGTATCGAGTCAAATCCCAGAATTTTATTATCCATTAGTATCTGCCACAGATGATCAAGCGTGCTTGCTTCCAGATTCGTTTCATAGATGCCGGCGTGCTTCATATAGGCTGGACGGAAAATCAGCGCATACCCATCATTAAATAGCGTTAGGGAAGCACTTTCCATTGCTTCTCTCGTGCCTCCCAAGGTTTCAGTGTAATACACAATCATAGCGCTTTGGTGAGGGGTGGCTGATGTGATTGAAATTGTAGCTGATTCAGAAGAGATCACTATTTCTTGGGATGTAACGCCTGGAATGGGAGCAAACATAAATAAAGCCATCGCCAGGAGGAAAGCTATCCACTTACTGTATTGGGTTTTATACGAAAAACTCATGCTCGATTTCCTTTCTCACCATGCAATTAGTCAATCCATAATAAAAATCAGAGGGAAGGGCGGTCGATGATACCCAGATGAAAGCGGATATTCCCTTGACGGCGTTCTTCCAGATAGCGTTTCAGGGGATCATGAATGACACGAAATGCGATTTCATCCCATGGAATTTCATGTTCATCGAAAAGCCTGACTTCTTGGCTTTCTATCCCAGGGAAAAAATCCAAATCCATTAGACGAGCTTGAAATAAAAGATAGACCTGGCTGATATGAGGTAGGCTATAGACTGCATAGAGATCGCCAATTTCTACGCGTGCATTGGCTTCTTCCAGTGTTTCACGCGCAGCCGCCTGAGCTAACGTTTCATTATTTTCCATAAATCCTGCCGGCATGGTCCATTTCCCTTGTCGAGGCGCAATGGCGCGGCGGCATAATAGAATCTTGCCTTCCCATTCTGGAATGCATCCAACGATCATTTTGGGGTTCTGATAATGGATAGTATGGCAAGTCGAACAGATAAAACGTGGCAGTGTATCCCCCTCAGGTATACGTAGTATGAGAGTCGCGCTACAGCTACTGCAGAATTTCATGCTTGCAGTCCTGTCAATATAAAAAATATTTAAAATACGTAAACTGCATATTCATTTTGTGGTTTCAGGTTTTTTTAGAGGAATGATATCGTGTAATGGAGATACTGCGTCATTATCGGGTTTGGGAGCGGGTGTAATGACAGAGACCGCTGGCTTTGTGGCAGGAAGTACATCAGCGGAATGAGTAGTGGCGATATCAGATGCCGTAATCTCGTTTTCTACTACACTACTATCTGATCCAACATCTTTATCGCGGGTTAAGCCATCCTCCTTTTGGAGATGAGTGCTTTCTTTAGGTACAGAATCTGAGTCAGAACTACTATTTTCCTCGGCTAATCCCCAATAAAGAGCTGCGCAGAGAATGGTCGCCAATAACAATGCCGCAACAGAGATTTTCTGCCTATCAAATGGCGGTTTCTCGAAAGGCAGCGCTGCCTGATCAATAGTGTCCTCAGGGTTTTCAGATTCAAGTGGTTGCGGGATCTGGTTAAGTTTGATGCGGATCTTGAGTTGCTGGTCGTTCATAATGAGAATGGATGAAAGCATGATGAGTGTTACTACTATTGTAGAGTCCAGAAGATTAAACAGCGAGAAGATTTTAATCTTTGCCAGGTTTAATTTCTC
>CAYNXU010000199.1:0-3674 GCA_964401225.1 uncultured Nitrosomonas sp. | reverse complement strand
ACATAGGAGAACATCGATTCACCGAAGAACATTCTTCCCATGGCAATGCCATACAGTCCTCCTGCCAGCTTTCCTTCAATCCAGGTTTCAACCGAGTGCGCCACGCCTAATTCATGCAATCTAGTATAGGCTGAAATCATTTCTGGGTGTATCCATGTTCCAGGCTGCGTTTTGCGTGGAGCCGCACAAGCTTGCATGACTTGGGTGAAAACACTATCAGTGCGTATTTCGTAATGATGTTTTTTTAGTGCTTTATGAAGCGAGCGGGAAATTTTCAATTCATTAGGAAATAGTACCATGCGAGGATCTGGGCTCCACCATAAGATAGGCTCTCCTTGATTGAACCAGGGAAAGATTCCACGACGATACGCAGTCAGTAGGCGTCGTGGTGATAATTCCCCGCCTGCAGCAAGTAAACCGTTGGGATCATCAAGCGCCATTTCCAGTGGTGGAAAATACTCATCATTCGGGGTAAGCCAATGGATCATAGGTTAATTTTGTGTTGATTACATGAAACTTGATTTAGATCAAGGTATACAGGGCAATGTTTTCTTATTATCAACCCTGGGTTTACATAAATAAATAAAATAAATGGAAAGGAGAGTGAAATGAGGCAATTTCGTCATAAAGCGCGATCAGTCGTTAGTGCTGTAGCTGGTTCACTTGCCATTACCATGGCGACGGTCACACCGCAAGCATTGGCACATAATCCATCAACCCGGGCGCTGGAGCAGCAAATCCAGGCACTCGAGGCTCAGTTGAGGGCAATTCGGGAAGAACTCAATCAGGTAAAAGTGAAAACTGCTCAAGATGAACAGGAGATTAGAAGAACAGATGAAGAAGTAAAACGGCAGGTAGAGCAGTTTAAGAAAGAACATGATGAACAACATGAGCAGTTAAAGCAAGTGCATCAGCATCATCATGAGATGGAGCGCGAGATGGCGCGCAGAGATCGATTGTTATTTTTCCGGGGGGGGTATGCACATAATAATCAAGGACGTAATGGTTCTTCCCTTCAAAGCAATGTTGTGCCGCTTGGTGCTCAGGACTCAGGAGATAACGATGGCTGGTATGTTGGCGCGGGATTTGACTGGAACCTGACAAGAAATGGTTGGGGTCTCTTGCCTAATACTGGTGTCTATGCTGAATTAATGTTTGAATACAAAAAGTTTGGCACTTCGCAAGGGAATGCATTGGCCAATGCTCCCTCGCAATTAGCGGGTGGCGCTTTAAATCCTCGCGGTGTGACAGTCAGTCAGTTTACCGTGTCAGCAGCACCTAAAATTAAATTCCTGGAAGGCAATCGATTCAGGCCCTGGATCATTCCAGCAGGGTTTGCAGTCCACGTAGTGAGCCCAACAACCGAGTCGATAACTTATTTGGCGCCAGGCATGATGTTTGGTGGAGGGATGGATTACCGGATTTGGAAAGAGTTTTATCTCGGCGCGGACGTGCGTTATCACGAGACGTTTGGCAAGACGGATGGTGTCAATGTCAGTGGTTTGACTGCAGGTGCTTATCTTGGAATCGGTTTCTAGCGAGCTGGGATAATGAGATGCTGTGAGAATCTAGAGTGCCTTAAGTGCAAGGTGGGTGAAGCGAAGATAAGAGATCTGTCAAGAGAGATAGACAAGAAGCGAACGAGACCGATTAGGGCATGTAGCAAATATATTCACAGTCTTTAAAGATTTGTGGGTGTTAGGAGGATTGTCTCCTGATAGTAGTGCGTAGTGGTGTTTTAAGTGAAATAAGTGGGTAGTATTTTCTCTTCTTGTTTCGAGCAAAGTCGTTGAAACTGAAGTAGTGATTTTGTGACGAAGCCTTTGCACCCCGCTGTGAGTTGGTGGGGTGCTTTTTTTTTTGTAGTTGTTTATCAGTTGCTATTTCCGGCCTTGGCGAGCAATCTGTCCAGTAAATGAATGCTCAGGATGCGCTTGAGAAAACCAAATAAATAAGTAGGGAAGGTGACGTAATACCGCGGTTGGGGATGCCGTGCCTCGAGAGCATGAATGACTCGTTTCAGTACGGCCTCAGGGGGTAGTGTAAAAGGAACGGCGGGTCCCGGCTTGCTGAGGCGATTTAATACTGCCAGATACTGATCGCGATGGAAACTACGGTCTATGGGGATGTATTTTTGCAGTGCTTTAAGGGCATTGGCCCGGAATTGAGTGGCAATCGGGCCGGGTTCAATCAGGCTTACAAAAATCTGGCTATCCATCAGTTCTAAGCGGAGCGTGTCGCTCAATCCCTCAATGGCGTATTTGGAAGCATTGTAGGCACCCCGAAACGGCATGGCGGCAAAACCCAGTACTGAGCTATTCTGAATGATGCGGCCGTAGCCTTGCTTACGCATGATAGGCAGCACAAGATTGGTTAATTCCAGCCAACCAAATACATTGGTTTCAAATTGTGCACGTAAGGCCTCGCGGCTCAGATCTTCAACAGCACCCGGTAAACCATAGGCACCGTTATTGAACAATGCATACAATTCCCCGTCGGTGCGGTGCATGATGGCTTCGAATGCCTGTTGAATCGACGCTGGCTCATTCAAATCCAAACAAAGGCTTTCCAGTCCTTCAGCTAATAACATTTCGACGCTTTCCTGACGCCGCGCTGTGGCAAATACGCGGTAACCTCGTTTATGCAAGGCGTGGGCGACACAATAGCCAATGCCGCTGGAACAACCCGTGATTAAAATAGACTTTTTCATCGACTAAACTTAAGTTGGAAATGATTCATTTGTCTTGGACTTGACACAAGAAAGAGCATAATCATAGCATCATAGGGATAAATTCATTACAAAATGACAGCGCAACGGGCATAATCACATAAATGTCAAAAATTTTATTTAAGCTAAGAAATGTGCCGGATGATGAAGCAGATGAAGTGCGTGAGTTACTGACTCATCATCATATCGGTTACTATGAAACATCTGCGGGCAATTGGGGGATTTCGATGCCCGCTATCTGGGTGAGGGATGAGTATCAATTCCAGCAAGCGAAAGCGTTACTCGATGCTTATCAAGAAGCGCGGTCAATTCGAGTGAGAGAGGAGTATGCGCGATTAAAAAGAGAAGGGAAAAATAAAACAGTGCTGGATAGTTTCATGGAAAATCCGATCTTGTTTATTGTCTACGTATTGATTGTGCTGACTCTGCTTTACTTGCCATTTAAGCTAATCACGGAGATCGTTCACTTATAACGATCCATTCTCATCATCATCCGAAAATTTTCATATCACTTAATCTATTACTTGTTGCTCAGCTTGAAGCCAATTATTAACTCAAAAGTTCTCCTTACTTTCCTGTTAGGAGCGCTGACTGTTCTGGGGTTTGCACCCTTTTATCTCTTTCCGGTACCGCTCGTTACACTGGCATTGTTGTTCTATCTTTGGCGTAAGTGCGCAAAGGCCAGCCATGCAGCCATACTGGGATTTTCGTTTGGCATGGGGTTATTTGGGGCCGGTGTAACCTGGATTTATGTCAGTTTGCATGATTTTGGTGATATGCCAATGCCGCTCGCAGTTGTTGCTTTGATTTTGCTGTGCGCATATCTCTCGTTATTCCCTGCGCTAACAGGCTGGCTCGCGTTCAAATGGCGTACTGTTTCACCCGGTGTATGGCCGTGGATGGTTGCCTCGTTGTGGATGCTGTCGGAGTGGTTGCGTGGGACCTT
>CAYNXU010000198.1:0-3680 GCA_964401225.1 uncultured Nitrosomonas sp. | reverse complement strand
GCACAACTGGATAAATATAAAGCGAATGCCAATAGTAAAGAGCAGGAATTAATCCGCAAAATAAATGCACTCGAGCGTGAATCGGTGTCACGTTCAGCAAAAATAGACCAGTTCAATTCGCAAATTGCGGAAGCGGAGCGTACGCAGGCTGCCGTGAGTGAGCGCAGCGAGGCTTTGGAGATCACTTACGCGCAGGCTGAAATGACGTTAAAGAATTATGGCCTGGAGATGCCGGTTTCCTTAAAAGAAGCCACTGAAAATGATCAGCAGAAAGTAGACTTTTTATTAAAGCAAGCGCTTTCTCTGATTCGTGGATTGGGTGATATCCAATCTAAACCGGGAAAGTTCTTTCTGGAAAATGGTAAGCAGGCAGAAGGAGAGATCATCTATCTGGGCAATATCGCCGCCTATGGTGTGAGCACAGAAGGAAGCGGGAGCCTGGTGCCTGCAGGAAATGATGAATTTAAGGTATGGAAGGAGCCTGCAGCGGACATCGCTATGGCGCTCAGCAAGCAAGCGCAGCCTGATTATCTGAAGCTGTTTTTGTTTGAATCACGCACGACTGCGATCGACGAAGCGCCTGACAAAACGCTGTTGAGCATCATTAACTCAGGAGGGATGATTGGTTGGGTGATTGTTGGTCTCGGTGCTTTCGCGTTATTACTGGTTTTGATAAGGGCCTTCTTGCTTTACAAGAACAGCTCAGATACCAGGCTATTGACGGATGGGGTCATCCAGCATGTGACAGAGGGGCATTTCGATAAGGCCAGGCAGTTGTGTGAGCAGGGTTCCTCAGCAATTACGCGGGTGCTGGCGTCGACCTTGCGTCATTTGAAAGACGACCGGGATCACATGGAAAATATCGTGCATGAGGCGATCCTGCAGGAATCGGGACCGTTGGATCGTTTTGGTTCAGCCATTTTAGTCATCGCTTCTGTTTCTCCTCTCCTCGGATTATTGGGAACGGTTACGGGAATGATCTCTACCTTCGATGTCATTACCGAGTTTGGCACCGGTGATCCTAAGTTACTCTCGGGAGGGATTTCGATTGCTTTGGTGACGACTGAATTAGGATTGATCGTGGCTATTCCAGCTTTGTTGCTTGGCTCATTACTGACTGCCTGGTCCAGAAATATTAAGCGGGATATGGAGTACTCAGCCTTACGCGTGACGAATGCGTTCTTGGGGGGTGTCGAAACTGAAAGCTCTCCAGAGTCAACAAACGATGGAAATGACGGCTTCAACTTGCGACCGCAAGCCGTCTAGGAAGCTAAGCAACATCTATGACTATTGGGGAATTGATCGGCCTGGTTGAGGCGTTGTTTGAAGCGGGCGGCATGGTGATGCCGCCCTTAGTGTTATGCGCTCTATTGTTATGGTACGGACTGGGTTATCGATTCTGGATTCTGAAAACTTCACGATCGATGGGAGTACGCGATCTACTGAAATTTTATCAAGAAGGCCATTCCAGACCAGCCGGGAGCATCGTTGAGCAAGCAGTCCAGCAAGGTGTGGCTATCAAAAATAGACAGGTCAAGCATTTGCGACGCTTTCTGGATGCGGCTTTTTATGACTATGAGAAAGAGATTAAAAAATTCTCTGTGTTGGTCAAAATTATTGTGGTCATTTCACCGCTGCTGGGTCTGCTGGGTACGGTGGTGGGTATGGTCGAGACCTTCGATTCTTTGGCGTCGATGGCACTGTTTACACAATCAGGCGGAATTGCGGGGGGTATATCGCAAGCGTTGTTTTCAACCCAGATGGGTTTGGCGGTTGCCATTCCTGGCTTGTTGATGCATAGCATCCTTAACAAAAAACAGCAGCAAATAGAAAAGGATCTCAAACAGATCAAGAGTCTGCTTTGCAGCCAGCCTTAATCACTTTACGAGTCAAGATAATGTCATGAAATATAACGAACCTATTGAAGCAGATACCTCGATTGATATCGGTCCGATGATCGATATCGTTTTCATTTTGCTGATATTTTTCATGGTGACAACAACCTTCGTCAAGGATATGCAGCTGGAACTAGAGCGGCCCAAGGCGAGTAGCGCTGTTGCTTCATCCAGTAAGGCGATCCGGTTGTTCATCGACCGTAATGGCGACACTTACATGGATGGTGAGCCAGTACGGCTATGGTTGATACAGAGCAAATTAAGGGATTTGCTGAGTACATCGACGAATAAAGTGGTGCTGGTGGTCACTGATGAGGGCGTGCCTGCCGGGAAATTGGTGGAAGTCGTTGATCAGGCGCGTTTGGCGGGCGCTCAAAGCGTGGGTATCGCCACCAGAAAAGAAGCAGGTTAGTTTGGTCTTCGGGGGAGTAAAGATATGAAAGTAAATAAACATGTGGTCGCGCTGACATCGATGCTGATGGGTCCTGTGATGGTTTTTGGCCTGGTGATCATAATGAATAAGTATGCAGGCAATGTCGATAAAGCGCCTGCACAGGAAGTCACTGAAATCAGCATGGTCAAGCAACCACCCCCCGAGCCAAAAAAAGAAATCAAAAAGATTGAACCGAAAAGGCAGCCGGTGCGTTCAGATGCTCCGCCTCCATTCAAGGGTTTAAGCTCTTCCCTGTCTGGCATTGATTTAGGGCTTTTTGGTTTCGATGATGGTGGAATGAGTGGCGTGGATGAGAGTTTGCTGGGTAAGACGGGTAATGCTGTCATGACGGAAGATCTGGTGGACGTGCCTCCAAGACCCCGCTCCAGAAGTGCGTTTAGATACCCACCAGCAGCCAAGAAGAAAGGGATTAAGGGTTATGTGGTGCTCTCAGTATTGGTGGATACGGATGGCTCTGTCAAACAAGTACAAGTTTTAGAATCAAGTCCTTCAGGGGTTTTTGATGATGCAGCTTTGCAAGGTGTGCGGTCATGGCAATTCGAGCCAGCCAAATATAAGGGTGATAACGTCAGAGTGTGGGCTAAGCAAAAGATCCGCTTTGATTTATCTTGACCCCTATAAGCGGGGACTGGAATCATGAAGTTTTTGATGTTTAGATACGCGCTGACGATTCTGATGACAGTAATGCTTGGGTTTATGTTTTCACATGCTTTTGCCAAAGAGAAAAAGTCTGAGTCTACTGATTTTATCGAGCTCGCTGCAATCATGCTTAAGGATGGGCACTATGATCGCGCCTTGATGGCATTGCAGAGTGTTGATTTAAACAACGAAAAGACCGATCTGGCAAGGTTTTATACCCTGCAGGGACTGGCTTACATGAATTTGAATGAGCTTGAGGCAGCCAAAGATAGTTTGCAATCCGCTGTCAAGAATGGTCAACAGGATCCCTTGATTTACACCTACTTGGCGCAGATACATTTTTCCATGAAGGACTATTCAAAGGTGCTGCAGATCATCGATAAGACTGGAGAGCATAAGCAACAAAATCCTTCCCTGATGTCGATTCAAGCCCAGTCTTATTGGCAGTTGCAAAAGCAGAACGAAGCCATTCATACGCTGAATGAAGGTCACAGGCTGTTTTCCGGGGATTATCGATTTCTCAAGCTTAAGGTTTTTTATTTTGTGCAACTTGAGCTGTATCAGGAAGCTGCTAGATTGGGTCGGGAATACCTGACCTTATCCAAGGCAAAAGCTGAAGACTACGTGGCGATCGGTAATGCGTTGCGATTGAGTCGAGAGTTTCAGGAAGCGCAGAAAATTATGGAGATCGC
>CAYNXU010000197.1:0-3710 GCA_964401225.1 uncultured Nitrosomonas sp. | reverse complement strand
ATTACCGCAAACGGAAGAAGAAATCGTCAAGATTCTCGAGATTTGCCATGCCACACAAACTCCGCTAGTCGCACGTGGCGCTGGAACAGGTTTATCTGGTGGCGCATTACCTCATACTGAAGGCATTTTACTATCACTGGCAAAATTAAAGCATATTCTTGAAATTGACCCAATCACTCGCACAGCACGCGTGCAACCAGGCGTCAGAAATTTAGCGATTAGCGAGGCGGCCGCATCCTATGGCCTGTATTATGCCCCCGATCCTTCATCACAAATAGCCTGCACGATTGGCGGCAACGTTGCTGAGAATTCTGGTGGTGTACATTGTTTGAAATATGGATTGACTGTACATAACATTCTCAAGTTACGAGTGTTAACCATGGAAGGGCATGCAATTGAGATTGGCGACAACGCGCTTGATAGCCCTGGCTATGATTTATTAGCCTTGATGACAGGTAGCGAAGGTATGTTAGGTATAATCACTGAAGTCACGGTCAAGCTCATACCTAAGCCTGAAAAAGCGCAGTTAGTGATGGCAGCATTCAATGATGTGCAAAAAGCTGCGGATGCGGTAGCTAACGTAATCAGTGCTGGCATAATTCCGGCGGGCATGGAAATGATGGATAAAATCACGATCCATGCAGTGGAAGATTTTTTGCATGCCGGTTATGATTTAGATGCCGCTGCCATTCTATTATGCGAAGCTGACGGCATGGCAGAAGAAGTAGCGGATGAAATTCAGAAAATCAGCACAATCATGCAAATGAGTGGCGCGGTCAAAATTAGCGTTTCGCGCAACGAAGCTGAGCGACTACGCTTCTGGGCAGGACGCAAAGCAGCCTTTCCCGCAGCCGGCAGAGTATCTCCTGACTACTATTGCATGGATGGCACAATTCCTCGCAAACACCTAGCCCAGGTACTCCATGGTATAGAAACGCTTTCTGACGAGTACGGGTTACGCTGCATGAATGTTTTTCATGCAGGTGATGGCAATTTACACCCGTTAATACTTTATGATGCCAACCAACCAGGGGAATTAGAAAAAACCGAAGCTTTTGGCGCCAAAATACTGGAAATGTGCATTAAATCAGGCGGAACAATCACCGGAGAACATGGCGTAGGAATAGAAAAGCTGGATCAAATGTGCCTTCAATTCAAACCCACGGAACGAGATTTATTTCATGCGATCAAAGCTGCTTTTGATCCAGATGGATTGCTAAACCCCGGGAAAGCCATTCCAACACTCCATCGCTGCGCAGAATTGGGTGCCATGCACGTACATCGTGGAGAAGACAAGTTTCCTACATTACCTAGATTCTGACTGAGTAATACACTTGAAAAAAACTCTCCAAACCACATGATCTTTTCTACCTTATGCTAACTACGGTTGAACACTTCACACATGTTATCAGTACCGCAGCGAAAAATAAAAAACCACTTTATATCTGCGGGGGTAACAGCAAGCATTTTTATGGCGGCCTGTTAGCCGAGCACGCGCATGACACGCTTGATGTAACAGCTTTTTCCGGCATCGTCAATTATGAACCAAGCGAGCTTGTTGTAACTGCAAGAGTCGGTACACGCCTAGTGGAGCTTGAAACAATATTAACCGAGCATCAGCAGATGTTGGCTTTTGAGCCCCCTCATTTTGATGAAAATGCAACATTGGGAGGATGTATTGCTACAGGATTATCTGGACCACGCAGAGCATATACTGGCGCTGCGCGTGATTTTGTCCTAGGTGTACGAATGATTGACGGCAGAGGAGATGATTTGCATTTTGGCGGACAGGTAATGAAGAATGTCGCCGGTTATGATATCTCGCGCCTTATGACAGGGGCAATGGGAACTCTAGGAGTCTTGCTGGAAGTCTCACTCAAGGTATTACCGTTGCCCCCGATGGAAATCACGTTGTGCCTGCTGATGAAAGAATCCGAAGCGATTGACCGGATGCATCACTGGGCCAGCAAACCATTGCCTATTTCTGCGACTTGCTTTTATGATGATAGTCTTTTTGTAAGACTTTCCGGCACCGAATCTGCCGTGCATGCCGCCCGCGCTAGACTTGGCGGAGAAGAAGTCAATCAAGGAAAAGCATTCTGGCAATCCATCCGAGAACATACTCACCCGTTTTTCCACTCAGGAACAAAGCTATGGCGCTTATCGATCAAATCTTCCGTACCACCATTATTACTTCCAGGTCAACAATTAATCGAATGGGGCGGCGCATTACGCTGGTTAGCCACGGATGAAAATCTAAATGAAAAAATTATTCGATCACAGGCAGAAACTGCAAGCGGCCACGCTACATTATTTTATGGTGACAAATCATCGCTGCAGGCATTTCATCCATTAACGACTCACATGATGACGCTTCATAAACGCTTGAAACAAAAATTCGATCCCGCCGGGATTTTCAATCCCGGACGAATGTATCCAGAGTACTGACCAATGCAGACTAAGCTTGCTGATTTCATTAAACATACCTCAGAAGGGCAGGAAGCCGATGCCATATTGAGATCCTGTGTTCATTGCGGCTTTTGCCTAGCTACTTGCCCAACTTATCAACTTTTGGGTGATGAGCTAGATAGCCCTAGAGGCCGTATTTATTTGATGAAACAAGTATTAGAAGGCTATCCGGCTACCAAAAAAACACAACGCCATCTTGATCGATGCCTAACTTGCCGCGCTTGTGAAACAACCTGCCCGTCGGGCGTACGTTATAGCCGGCTACTGGATATTAGCCGCGAAGTTATTCACAAAAATGTAAAACGCGGTATACGCGAAAGTGGAATCCGTTTTCTGCTGCAACACACCCTCCCTCATCGATACCTATTCAAATCAATACTCAAGCTAACTCAATTTTGTCGCCCACTACTCCCAGCCAGACTAAAAAAACTGGTTCCTCCTAGAATTAAAAAAATCAGACAATGGCCCACTATAAAATATTCACGAACCATGCTCGTACTCGATGGATGTGTGCAGCCGGAACTTTCACCTAATATTAACGTTGCCACCGCGCACGTTCTAGCTAAACTAGGAATTTCACTGATTAAAGCAGAAAAGGCAGGCTGTTGCGGTGCACTCCCTTACCATCTCGATGCACAAAAAGATGGACTAAATTATATGCGTCGTAATATCGATGCTTGGTGGCCATTTATTGATGAACAAACGAATACACAGCCAGTAGAAGCGATTGTGATGACAGCAAGCGGCTGTGGAGCCACTGTCAGGGAATATGGGCATTTATTACGTCATGACCCTGCTTATGCGAAAAAAGCCGCACAAATCTCAGCACTAACCAAAGATATCAGTGAGATCTTGGCAGCAGAAACAGATAACCTGATTGCTCATCTAAAAAAATCCGAATCCCTTGATAGAACAAAATTTGCGTTTCATTCTCCCTGCACACTCCAACACGGCATGCAGATTCGCGGTATCGTTGAAGAAATATTAGGTACTGCAGGTTTTGGACTATGTTCCGTTAAAGATGCCCATCTATGTTGTGGCTCTGCAGGCACCTACTCTATCCTTCAGCCAAATTTATCTCAACAATTGCTCAAAGAAAAAATAACCGCACTCACTGCGAATAATCCAGATCAGCTAATAACCGCTAACATCGGTTGCTTGATGCATCTACAAAGCGGCACTTCACTACCCGTTAAACACTGGATAGAAATTCTTGATGAAATGCTAAACACTGATCCTGA
>CAYNXU010000196.1:0-3758 GCA_964401225.1 uncultured Nitrosomonas sp. | reverse complement strand
CCATCAACCGGACTACGATTGGAATGAACGTTAAATACGTTCATGAATACACTTACTTTAATTGCTTCGCGATTGAGAAAAGGGTCGTGTGTTTTCTCCACAGCAACAATTCGCCCATCTGCAGGTGCTAATACCGCATTAGCCAATAATGGAACGGCACGTGGCGGATCGCGGAAAAACTGCAACACAAATAGTGCAACCAACCAGAAAGGCGATGCCCACAACCAGCCCAGCCATACTTGAACAACTGATGCGACTAGAAACGCGCACGCAATGTAAAACCAACCTTCGCGAGCAATAATAGGATGAGGATAAGATGACATGAATAACTCTGAGAGAAGATAGACCCGATATTAGATAGCAATACCGGGCCAACGACAAGTCGATTATTTTAAATTAATCTCTGAAACAATATGCAGATTATTGTGTTACTAGTTTTTTACCTGATCGACTAATTTGTTTTTCTTAATCCAGGGCATCATATCGCGTAATTTTGCACCTATCGTTTCAATTGGATGCTCAGATGCGAGGCGACGACTCGATTTCAACATAGGCGCCCCCGCACGATTTTCGAGTATAAATTCACGTGCATATTCACCTGTTTGAATTTCACGCAGAATCTTACGCATTTCTGCACGTGTTTCTTCAGTGATAATCCGGGGACCCCGTGAAATATCACCATATTCCGCATTATTAGAAATAGAATAGCGCATATTGGCTATTCCACCCTCGTAAATCAAATCAACAATCAGTTTCACTTCATGGAGACACTCAAAATACGCCATTTCCGGCGCATAACCGGCTTCTACCAGCGTCTCAAAACCAGTCTGGATTAACGCTGTAAGACCACCACACAATACCACTTGCTCGCCGAATAAATCGGTTTCTGTCTCCTCACGGAACGTTGTTTCAATGACACCGCCGCGTGTCCCGCCATTGGCTGCCGCATAGGACAGGGCTAAATCGCGCGCACGACCAGACTTATCCTGATGAATTGCTATCAATGAAGGCACACCCCCACCCTGTGTATAAGTTGAACGCACAAGATGTCCAGGTCCCTTAGGCGCGATCATAATCACATCAAGATCTTCACGCGGAGCTACCTGTCCATAGTGAATGTTAAACCCATGTGCGAATGCCAAGGTTGCATTATTTTTCAAGCCTGCTTCAATCTCTGATTGGTATATCGCAGCAATTTGCTCATCGGGGAGTAGCAACATCACCACATCTGCATCTTTTACTGAAGGTGCAATTTCCTTGACGGTAAAACCGGCTTTCTTGGCTTTGTCCCAAGACAGGCCGCCCTTGCGCAATCCTACGGTAACCTTAACACCCGAATCACGCAAATTGTTGGCATGTGCATGCCCTTGAGAACCATAACCGACTATGGTCACTTTCTTTTTCTTGATGAGAGATAAGTCGGCATCTTTATCGTAATAAACTTTCATTCTGTTCCTTTATTAATATATAGACAGGTGGCACAAAAACATGTAGAAAACAAAAATGCTCACTACCCGCCATACTGAGAGGGTAGTAAGCTAGCATTATCAAAATCAAAAAATCTTCTTTATACCTTCAGAATTCTTTCTCCACGACCGAGCCCAGAAGCGCCGGTGCGAATCGTTTCCAGGATCATATTTCGCTCTATTGCTTCAAGAAATGCATCCAGTTTTGAGCTTGTGCCCGTTAATTCTATGGTGTATGACTTGTCCGTGACATCAATAATATTACCGCGAAAAATATCAGCCAATCGTTTCACCTCTTCACGATCGCTGCCCATGGCTCTTACCTTCACCAGCATGAGCTCTCGTTCGATATGGTCGCCCTCACTCAAGTCAACAATTTTGACAACCTCGATTAACTTATTGAGTTGTTTGGTAATTTGTTCGATAATTTCATCCGAACCTATTGTGACTAATGTCATACGAGACAGAGTAGGATCTTCTGTAGGCGCCACACTGAGTGATTCAATATTATAGCCACGTGCCGAAAACAACCCTGCCACACGGGATAAAGCACCCGCCTCATTTTCCATTAATAAAGAGATAATATGTCGCATTCTCTTACACCAGAATCATTTCAGATAAACCTTTCCCACCAGGCACCATAGGAAATACGTTTTCTGTTTGGTCAGTGATGAAATCCATAAAAACCAATCGCTTTTTAAGTTTAAAAGCTTCTTTCAGAGCACCCTCAACATCTTCAGGTTTTTCTATTTTCATACCGACATGTCCATAGCTTTCAGCCAGTTTAACAAAATCTGGAAGCGCATCCATATAAGATTCCGAATAACGGTTTCCATGAAAAAATTCCTGCCATTGACGAACCATACCCATATAGCGATTATTTAGATTAACGATTTTAAGTGGTAATTGGTACTGTTTACAGGTGGATAACTCTTGTATGCACATTTGTATGCTCGCTTCACCGGTAATACAGGCCACTACGCCATTGGGATTAGCCATTTGCGCCCCCATTGCCGAAGGAAGCCCAAATCCCATAGTGCCCAGCCCACCTGAGTTAATCCAACGGCGAGGCTTATCAAACGGATAAAACTGAGCAGCCCACATCTGATGCTGCCCAACATCTGACGTAATAAAGGCATCTCCTTTCGTCACTGCATAGAGCTTTTCCACAACCATCTGCGGCTTAATAACCGTACTGGAGCGATCATATTTCAAACATTCACGCTCGCGCCATAGATCGATCTGTTTCCACCACTCCTTAAGTGCATGGGCATCCGTTTCTTCTTTACTAGCCTTGATCAAGGTAATCAGTTCATTCAATACTTCCGATACGCTCCCCACGATAGGTACATCGACCTTGACGCGCTTGGAAATAGATGAAGGATCAATATCAATATGAATGATCTTGCGCTCTTCACTATAAAAATGCTTGGGATTACCAATGACACGATCATCGAAACGCGCACCTACTGCAATCAATACATCGCAATATTGCATCGCCATATTGGCTTCATAGGTTCCATGCATTCCCAGCATCCCGACAAACTGTTTATCGGTGGCTGGATAACCCCCCAGTCCCATCAGTGTATTCGTACAGGGAAAATTCAATAAACGCACCAAATCAGTCAAGGCCTCCGATGCATCATCCAGGATCACACCTCCCCCTGAATAAACCATCGGCCGCTTTGCACTTAATATCAGTTGTGCAGCTTTTTTAATCTGGCGAGCATTGCCGTTGATCACCGGATTATAGGAGCGCATGCTGACACTATTAGGGTAGTTAAACACTGTCTTTTGTTGCGTGACATCTTTTGGAATATCAACCAGAACAGGACCAGGACGGCCGCTTGAAGCGATGTAAAAAGCTTTTTTTATCGTGGAAGCAAGCTCAGTGATATCTTTCACCAGGAAATTATGTTTTACACACGGCCGTGTAATTCCGACCGTATCTACTTCCTGAAAGGCATCCTGACCGATTGCCGCGGTAGGAACCTGCCCACTGATAACCACCAGCGGTATAGAATCCATATAAGCAGTCGCAATACCTGTGACCGCATTCGTAACGCCCGGTCCAGACGTCACTAAAGCAACCCCCACATTTTTACTGGAACGGGCATAACCATCTGCAGCATGAAGCGCGGCCTGTTCATGGCGAACTAATATATGTTTTACTTTATCTTGTTTAAAAAGTTCATCATAAATGAACAACACTGCACCGCCAGGATAGCCAAAAATATAATTTACGCCTTCTTCCTGCAGGCAACGCACCGTAATCTCGGCACCTGTTAGTTC
>CAYNXU010000195.1:0-3766 GCA_964401225.1 uncultured Nitrosomonas sp. | reverse complement strand
GCTTCCGCATCATAGCCCAGGGTATTAGTAAGATTCTTGATTTTCCCGCCTTGAAAATCAGTTTCGTAGATATCGTAAAACTCATCATAATCCCACGCATAGGACTGCCGTTCACCAGATTTTCTTCTCTCAATTTCCGCGATCATTTTTACTTTGGCATCCGGGTCTTCATGCGTGGAGGAAAACAGTACCTTTTCTTGTAAAGGATGCACCCAGGAACAGGTTGTTTTACCCGTACCTGGTGAGACTTGCTGAACTTTCCCACTCTCAAGATGCTTCAGGTAAATTTGATAAAAAGGATTTTCCTCGGATACTTCGGCCTGATAAGCCATCCACTTCATATCTGCGCGATAATAGGCTTCACCAACCCTGACTTCCTTATCTGAGAGCTGATATTCCTCAGTAATGAACTCTGTTGCACTGGCATGGGTCATGGTAATGAAACAAGCGACGGCTAACAGTCGCTTGATAAATAGCAGTGCATTAATAAAAGAAGATCTCTGTGTAATTTTTTTCATTTGAACTTATAGGCCTCATAGCTAAAGAAAAATCATTTAAACATAGCTTTAAAAAGAAAGTAAACAAGTTGTCACTTCCGACCGCTTGTTGCAAATGCATTGGCTGATCACATCAATATCCTTCAGAATAAGCTGAATAACTTATCTCTATAAAATTTAAAGAATGAAAAAATCAATCCCCTTCAATATGACATGGCGCTTTATCATCGGCTGCTTGCTCTATAGCGTAATGGCCTACGCAAGTAGCGAAACATTTCATCATCAGATGGAAATCACGCTCTCGCCAGAAACCTCTGAAATCCGGGTGAAAGATCATGTGCGTATTCCTGAGCGTTATCGAAATCAAACCACAGCAATCCAGCTGAATTTCAGCTTGCATGCGCATCTAACAGTGACTGAAGTCAGCGGTGCGCGTATCACCGCACAGCAAAGCAATGCTGCCTTGAGCGCCAGACCGGTTCCATTAAAACTGTATACCCTGACCTTACCACCACAACAGGAATCGTTCTCTCTCACCTTCAGCGGAAAAATCAATCATGCAGTACAAGGCCCCGGCCTGGAATACGCACGCAGTTTCAGTTATACGCCCGGACTCATTTCAGACGAAGGAGTTTTTCTGGCTAATTCCACCGCCTGGTATCCTCAGTTCGAGGATGCCATGGTGTCATTCAACCTGAATATTCAAGTGCCTGCTGATTGGGATGTGGTCAGTCAGGGTAAGTTGCTGCACGAACAAAAATCAGACACGACCCGGCACGTTATTTGGGAAGAGAAACAGCCGCAAGATGATATCTATCTCGTGGCCGGGCGCTATCAACGCTACCAGCAGTCAGCGGGTGCGATAGAGGCCTATGTCTATTTGCGCGGTGCGGATGATGCCTTGGCCCAGAAATACCTGGATACGACCGGACAGTACATCGCGATGTATAACAAACTGATCGGGCCTTACCCGTACTCGAAATTTGCCTTGGTCGAGAATTTCTGGGAAACCGGCTACGGCATGCCCTCTTTTACCTTGCTGGGCCCAAAGGTGGTGCGTTTCCCCTTCATCCTACATTCCTCCTATCCTCATGAGATTTTGCATAATTACTGGGGAAATGGCGTATTTGTCGACTACAGCAAAGGAAACTGGTCGGAAGGGTTGACTGCTTATCTTGCCGATCATTTGGTCAGCGAGCAAAACGGCAAAGGCGAGGAATACCGGCGCGATGTGCTGCAAAAATATGCGGATTTTGTGAGTAAGGAAAAAGACTTCCCCATTGCCCGCTTCACCTCGCGCCACAGCTCCAGCTCGGAAGCGGTTGGCTATGGTAAAACCATGATGTTTTTTCATATGTTACGGCAAGAGCTGGGAGATGAGGAGTTTGTGCGGGTATTACGTGCTTTTTACAAGCAGTTCAAATTCAAGCAGGCAACTTTCGAGGATTTACGAGCGACTCTCAACACACTCACGGACATGGATTTTTCTCCATTCTTTGAGCAATGGGTGTACCGCAGTGGCGCCCCCAATCTCTTGCTGCAGGATGCGCGGGCGGTACGCACAGCCCAAGGATTTAAACTCAAGGCAGTCATCAAGCAAACCCAACAGGGCACACCGTATCAACTCAATGTGCCTCTGGCTGTGCATCTGGAAGGCGAAGCACAGGCTTATCAGACTAAAATCAGCATTGATCAGCCAATCAATCTAGTCGAAATGGATTTTCACGCACGACCCGTGCGCATCGATATCGACCCTCAATTTGATGTGTTCCGGCGCTTGGATAGCCGCGAAATCCCTTCGGCCTTGTCACAAGGCTTCGGTGCGGAAAAACCTTTACTGGTATTGCCAGCCAATGCAGCTAAAGAAGTACTGCAGGCCTATCAGTTGCTGGCAGCCAATTGGCAAAAAACCCAGTCCGGTCTGCTGGAAGTGGTACGCGATGATCAGATAGAAGCGCTGCCCACTGATCGAACGGTGTGGATCATGGGCTGGCAGAATAAATTCAGCAACGCGCTATTCACCGCTTTGTCTGAACATGGCGTGGCTCACCACACGGGAGAGCTGCAATTGGATCAGCAGCGCTACCAACAAGCCAAGCACGCCATTGTGCTCACGGCGAGACAACCGACCCATCCTGACGCAACCCTGTTATGGGTGGCGTCGGATCACCCTAAAGCCATTGCGGAGCTGGCAAGAAAATTGCCGCATTACCGCAAATACAGTTACCTGGCCTTTGAAGGTGATGAGCTGACCAATGTCAATAAAGGCCAATGGCCGATCACTCAATCACCCTTAACGCAGTTGATCTGGCAGAAGGACGAGGAATCGTTTTCTTCCACTCACGTGGGGACTTTGGCGCCACGCCGTGCATTGGCAGAATTGCCACCGCTGTTCTCAGAAAACCGTATGCTGGCGGATATCACTCATCTCGCCAGTGAAGCTTTTAAAGGGCGTGAATTGGGCACCCCGGAATTGGATGCGGCCGCCGAGTATATTGCACAGCACTTTCAACAGGCAGGGTTATTGCCGGGTGGTGATGACGATAGTTATTTCCAGATCTGGCAGCAGGATGTGGGCGCACCGAAAGGAACGATCACCCTGCGCAATGTAATCGGAATTTTGCCTGGTACCCATCCGGAGTTAGTCGGGCAAAGCCTGGTCATCGGCGCACATTATGACCACCTAGGCATGGGTTGGCCGGATGTACGCGCAGCCCACCAGGGAAAAATTCATTACGGCGCGGATGACAACGCCAGCGGCGTCGCGGTGATGCTGGAGTTGGCACGGCAGATTGCTCCCAAGTGGCAACCGCAGCGCACCATCATTTTTGTCGCGTTTACCGGCGAAGAAGCCAGTCTGCTCGGCTCAAAGCATTACGTTAACAACGCGAAAGTCTATCCGGCAGAAAAAATAGCCGCCATGCTCAATCTGGATACGATAGGAAGATTGGGCAACAATCCAGTCACCCTGTTCGGCACCGGCACCGCGCGTGAGCTGGTGCATGTGTTCCGCGGCGCGAGCTTTGTCACCGGTGTTGCCGTCAACGCCGTGCAGGATGATTTCGGCTCCAGCGATCAGGCTGCTTTCATCCAAGCGGGCGTACCCGCAGTACAGTTCTTCGCTAGCGCGCATGAGGACTATCATGCGCCGGGTGACACCGTCGATAAAATTGACACAGCTGGATTAGTCAAAGTAGCCGCTATTCTCAAGGAAGCCACTGAATATCTTGCCAATCGTCCCGAACCCCTCACCGTCACACTCAATACCA
>CAYNXU010000194.1:0-3778 GCA_964401225.1 uncultured Nitrosomonas sp. | reverse complement strand
TTATGGATGATCATTGGGCAGGATATTTGGCTGGATTAGCGAGTAGCGTGGTCATTGTATAGGGCATCTCTAAAAATTCAGAGTTTTAAACAAGACGAGGCGAGAACAAAAAATGTTGACGCAGCCTATGATTGATATGTAAGGAAACATTTTTTGTGAACAACGACGTATTGTGACGAAATATGAATTTTTAGAGGTGCCCTATAGATTATTCAGTATTTCACTCGCTTATACTGAATTGCTTTTTACAATTAATTTCGTTGCCTCATGCAGGGAAGAAACAATGGCATCGCAGTCCAATTCGCGGACATCACGTCCTTCATTATATCCGTACGGCACGCAGAATATATTGCAGCCTGCCGCACGCGCTGCGATCGCGTCATTAAGTGAATCACCAATCAACAACAATTCATCGGGTTGAATTTGAAAGTGCTTGCAGGCATGCAGCAAGGGTAAGGGGTCCGGTTTCTTTTTAGGTAAACTGTCACCCGACAATACGATCTCAAAATAGTCCAGCAGATGCGTCGCACGTAGCAGGGGTAATGTAAACGCTTCTGCTTTATTGGTGATACAAGCTAACCTAAAGCCATCCTTCTTGAGTGCATTCAAGCCGTCGACCACTCCTGGATAGGGGCGGGTGTGGGTATATAAATTCTCCCGGTAATTCCGTTCATAAATGGGCAGGGCCTTGGCGAATAATTCAGGCTCTGGCTCAATTTCCAGGCTATTGGTCAGCGAACGTTTCACCAATTTTTGTATGCCTTTTCCTATGAACGATTGAATGGTGGTGAGTGGTAATTCAGGTTTGTCCAATTCCAGCAGCATTTTATTCGCAGCAAAGGCGAGATCCGTGGCGGTATCAAGCAGCGTACCATCCAGGTCAATGACCACCACTTTAATGGGAATAGGAAATGTCATTTTGGTTGTGTGGCTGTCAGCATGTTGCAAACTATGTTGATCCATTCGTGATATGTTGAGTTGAAGGGTGTATAGATAGAAAATTAATTAAACTTTCGCCAATTCTGCGCGCATGGCAGAAACGATCGTATCGTAACGGTGGGGGTCGCTGTCCTTGCCTGCGCCATAAATGGCTGATCCTGCTACAAAAGTATCCGCGCCGGCGCGCGCGATTTCTGCAATATTATCAACTTTTACACCACCGTCGATTTCCAACAAAATGTCTTTTCCGCTAGCATCGATGCGCTTGCGTACGGCTTGTAATTTGTTAAGCGCTTCCGGGATGAATGTTTGGCCACCGAAACCGGGATTGACCGACATGATCAAGACTAAGTCCAGTTTATCCAGGACATGATCGAGATAACTAAGGGGTGTGGCGGGATTAAAGACCAAGCCTGCTTTGCATCCTTGTTCTTTGATTAGACCGATCGTGCGGTCGATATGATTGGATGCTTCCGGGTGGAAAGAAATAATGTTTGCGCCTGCCTTGGCAAAATCAGGAATAATGCGATCCACCGGCTCAACCATCAAATGCACATCAATCACTGCGTTGGTTAGTGGGCGTATTGCTTCACATACCAGCGGGCCGATCGTCAGATTGGGGACGTAGTGATTATCCATGACATCAAAGTGAATGATATCTGCGCCTGAGTCAAGGACGTTGGTGATTTCCTCGCCTAGTTTGGCGAAATTTGCCGATAGAATGCTTGGAGCGATGCGATACATGATTAGTCTCTCTAAGATTAAATTCGTCATTTTAACCGTAAATGAGCTTTTCGCGTTAATGATAATCATGCAGATAATAGAGTTTCTGAAGAAATTGAATCAATTACTCGCTGCATTTATACATGCTTTATCAGTGCATTATCCACTCAAAAATACTAATCTCCTTAGCTTCCTAAATTTAGCGTCGTATATAAGATGCAATACACATCAAATAAACCTTTGTTCATTGTATACCCTTCATTGATCAAAATTCGGTATCCAACTTATACTTAACTCAATAGAAACATGTGGTTAAGGAATGTATATACCAAAATTCTATGAACAAACAGTATAAAACCACATTAAGCACTTCTGCACATCATCGTAAAAATTGCTGATACCTGTCTGTAGCCTTGCCTTTGTATCCGGAGTTTGCTTATTGCAGCTACAGGCTGAGTTGCCTGATATGCAGTGGGCAGCAGCATTACTTCCAGTTGCAATGGGAATAGGGATTGGGGCGTGCGATCAGTCGATTGTATTTGCCGTAATGCGCAAAGTATTGATAGTTGGTTTTTTTGCTGTACTGGGTTTTTTCTGGGCAGCGATGTTTGCGCATTGGCGTATGGCCGATGCTTTACCCTATGAATGGGAAGGCCGTGATATTGAGTTGATAGGCGTTGTCGCGGAATTACCGCAAATGACGGAGCGCAGTGTGCGCTTCCGGTTTGATGTGGAGCAGGTGCTGACCTCGGGTGCAGAGGTGCCGCCACGTATTTCTCTGAATTGGTACAAAGCACGTGGAAAAGCAGGGGAAAGGAGCAATGCTGCATTTCCCCATGTCTATGTTGGCGAGCGCTGGCAGTTGACCGTGCGCTTAAAACGACCGCGTGGCAATGCCAACCCTCATGGTTTTGATTTTGAAGCGAAAGCCCTGGAACGCAATTTACGTGCAGTAGGTTATGTACGGGTATCGGAAAATAATCTGCGGCTGGATGAATGGGTAAATCATCCTAGTTACTGGGTCGAGCATGTGCGTCAGCAGATTCGTACGCGGTTTACGCATTTATTAGCAGAGCATGCTTATGCAGGCGTGCTGGTAACGTTGGCTGTAGGGGATCAACGCAGTATTTCTCGCGAACAGTGGCAAATTTTTACCCGTACCGGCACCAATCATCTTATGGCGATTTCAGGGCTGCATATTACCATGGTGGCAGGCTTGGTCTTCGGGGGTGTTTATTGGCTCTGGCGCCGGAGTGCGCGTTTATCCTTACTGTTACCAGCACGTAAACTTGCGGTTGTGACGGGCCTCATGGCGGCATTGTGTTACGCATTGCTGGCTGGCTTTTCAGTGCCAACCAGACGAGCATTTTTGATGCTAGCGATCATGGCTATTGCTCTCTGGAGCGATCGCAAGGTGTCATTGCCTGCTGTGCTCGTTTGGGCGTTATTAAGCGTAGTGGTTTTGGATCCATGGGCAGTGATTGCGCCAGGTTTCTGGTTATCATTCGGTGCGATTGCGTTGATTGCACTCGTGACGTTTGGCCGTATTGGCAAGCTGGGGGCGATCACCAGCTGGCTGCGTGTGCAATGGGTGATTACGCTTGGATTGAGTCCATTAATGCTGGTGATGTTTCAACAAATATCACTGATAGCGCCGGTAGCAAATGCAATTGCTATCCCATTAGTGAGTTTGGCCGTAGTGCCATTGACGTTACTTGCGATTGTGCCGTTCCTTGATTTCCTGATACTTCCTGCACATGAAATATTGAGTGCCGGCATGATCTGGCTGAAATGGCTGAGTGAAATGCCGCAAGTTGTCTGGCAGCAGCATGCCCCGCCCTTATGGGCAGTTATTGCCGGTATTGCAGGAACCATCTGGTTGTTTCTACCAGGGGGGCCAGGTTTGGGTGTTTTCTCTGGCTTTCCTGCGCGATGGCTGGGATTAGTGGCTTTGTTGCCTTTATTTGTGGTTTCTCCGCTCAAACCGGCTTCTGGCGAGCTGTGGTTGACCGTGCTGGATGTCGGGCAGGGACTGGCGGTAGTGGTGCAGACCGAACATCATACGTTGCTATACGATACCGGTCCCCATTTTGGAGAAACTGATAGTGGCATGCGC
>CAYNXU010000193.1:1423-3818 GCA_964401225.1 uncultured Nitrosomonas sp. | reverse complement strand
CAAAGTGTTGCATTGCAAGTGTGTCGTTGATGCGCTTAATAATCTGAGAATAGTCTAGTGCATCTTCTATATTGTCAGTAAAGCAGGCGCGACTCGTTGGAAGAGCGATTTCAATGTTAAGTTCAATTGATTGAGCAATTTTTTTTTCCCATGGATAAATACCAATTAGCGTTTTAGTTTTATAGTTATGAAGGAAGATAATGTCCATTGTTAAAATTTTAATGTGATTGATAGCGGTGCATTGAGTTAACGATTTGTAAAAAAATCTTTGCTAAACAATCGTTTTTGTTGGCTATAAAAATATCTTTATGCGAGTTAATGCGGATTTTAGTCTATTTATAAAAATGGAGCTATTTCAGGTGATGGCATGGAACTAGGATTTATGTGGCTAGTAGCTTATTTGCTGGGCTCGATTTCATTTGCGGTCGTAGCAAGTTGGTCGTTTAGACTGCCTGATCCTAGAACATATGGCTCGAAAAACCCCGGGGCGACGAATGTGCTGCGTAGTGGTAAGAAAGCGGCAGCAGTTTTGACGTTACTGGGAGATGCTGGTAAGGGATGGCTGGCGGTGGTACTTGCCAATTATTTTTCCCCTATTTGGGGGCTTAGCGGTGAAGCGGTAGCCGGTGCCGCAATAGCAGTTTTTCTTGGACATTTGTTCCCGGTCTTCCTTGGTTTTAATGGTGGTAAAGGAGTCGCGACATCGGCTGGCGTGCTACTCGGATTAGATCTCTGGTTAGGGTTATTGGTTATTCTTACTTGGCTTCTGGTCGCCATAGTTTGGCGAATATCTTCACTATCTGCATTAGTTGCTGCATTACTTGCGCCAATATATGCATATATTTTGCATGGTTTCGGAATTAATATGTTTGCCATTATTACAATTTCACTATTTCTTTCTTGGCGACATAAACCTAATATTATTAATTTACTTGCGGGCAAAGAAGCGCGTATTGGAGAAAAAAGCAAATCTTGATTCTGTACGGAGCTTTTACAGCGTCTCTAGTTCCCACCGGGATCTTACAGTGAAGCTATTCATCGTTTGTGAGTGATGGATGCTTTTCTCGAGTAAACGCATTGCCCCAGCAAAAGCGATCATTGCGCCATTATCGGTGCAGAACTCTAATTCAGGAAAAAATACCGTTGCGCCTGAGTTGGTTGTTTCGCGAAAAAGTCTTTTGCGTAACTCAGCGTTTGCACCTACACCGCCAGCCACGACCAGTTGGGTAAGGCCCGTCTGCGCGAGGGCGGTCAAAGATTTTTCTGTCAGGATATCTACGACTGCTTCCTGAAAAGCAAATGCAATGTCAGCGCGAGTTTGATGTGTCATTTTATGATTATTTATTAGCGTTAATACGGCAGTTTTTAAGCCACTGAAGCTAAAGTTAAGATCTCCGCTATATCGCATAGGACGAGGAAGCTTAAAGCAGCCGGGTTTGCCCTGTTCGGCAAGTGCAGCCAGTGCTTGTCCGCCGGGATAATCTAATCCAAGAAGCTTTGCGGTTTTGTCAAACGCTTCACCCGCTGCATCGTCAACGGTTTCGCCAAGCAATAGATATTGCCCTATGCCATTAACCTTAATCAATTGAGTGTGACCGCCAGAAACGAGTAATGCCACAAAAGGAAATGTGGGTGCGGGCGTCGATAATAGCGGGGATAAAAGATGACCTTCAAGATGATGGATATTAAGTGCTGGAATTTTGAGTGCAAATGCAAGCGCGGCAGCAACGCATGCGCCTACTAATAATGCGCCGGCTAAGCCGGGCCCTTGAGTAAATGCGATTGCATCAACTTTCTGCAAGCAAATATCGGCATCTTTTAGTGCTTGTTTGATGAGCGGGACGACGCGACGGATATGGTCGCGTGAAGCAAGTTCGGGTACAACGCCACCATACTCGTTATGTATTTCAGTTTGTGAAAATAGCGTATGGCTCAGTAAGCCGCGCTCCGTGTGATAAAGTGCAATGCCAGTTTCATCACATGAAGTTTCAATTCCAAGCACGATCATAGTAAGAATGAAGGTAAATTAAATTATTCAGTGCTGAATTTTATATTAGAAGAGACTTTATCTTTTATAAAAAAAATAAAAATGCTATATTAATAGGCTTTTTGTAGAATAAACTAGTTATTGTTAATTATAAGGAGACCGAAAGGGATTGCTGCTTTATGACCACTGTTAAAGTCAAGGAAAATGAACCGTTTGAAGTTGCTATGCGCCGTTTTAAACGCTCAGTTGAGAAAACTGGGCTACTCACGGAATTACGTGCACGGGAATTCTATGAAAAGCCGACCGCGGAACGCAAGCGTAAACTTGCTGCGGCGGTAAAGCGCACCTACAAACGTTTGCGCAGTCAATTGCTCCCGCCAAAACTTTATTGATTGATCAAAAGTTTAT
>CAYNXU010000193.1:0-1323 GCA_964401225.1 uncultured Nitrosomonas sp. | reverse complement strand
TTTATTGATTGATCAAAAGTTTATAAAACATCGAATGGATTAGGCTGCTCAGTGATGAATTTGAGGCAGAAAATTACAGAGGACATAAAGAGTGCTATGCGCGCCGGTGATTCAAAAAGGCGTGATGCTCTCCGGCTGCTCCAGGCGGCGATTAAACAGCGAGAGGTTGATGAACGTATTGAATTAGATGATACGGCTATCATAGCTGTAATCGAAAAAATGCTTAAACAGCGCAGGGATTCGATAGCGCAATATGAGGCTGCGCATCGACCGGATTTGGTCGATGCTGAAAAATATGAAGTAGACGTCTTACTTGTTTATATGCCTGAGATGTTGAGTGAAGTTGAAATCGATAGAATGGTCGATGAAGTGATCGATGTAGCAGGAGAGGTCGATCAGCTGCAGATGGGAAAGATCATGGCGTTAATAAAGCCTAGATTGGCTGGTCGTGCGGATATGACTCAGGTAGCAGCGCTAGTAAAGAAAAGGATTTCAACCTAATTTTATTAGGTAAGTATTTATTTTTAAAAATATTTGTTGGGAGCGGTGGCGAGGGCTCTGTTGGTTACATTAATACTCAGCTAAAAATATTGATCCGCATTGATAAATGATTGCTCAATCGTTTATTCAAGAATTACTCAATCGCATAGATATAACGGATGTCGTTGGGCGTTATGTACCACTTAAGAAAGTTGGTGGTAATTTTAACGCGTGCTGCCCGTTTCATGCTGAAAAGACCCCGTCGTTTACAGTGAGTCCCGCAAAGCAGTTTTATCATTGCTTTGGTTGCGGGAAGCATGGTAATGCGATTAATTTTCTGATGGAGCTCAATGGAATGAGTTTTATCGATGCCGTCGAAAACCTGGCCTCCTATGCGGGAATGCAAATTCCTGTACAGCAAGATGTTGTGCGCACCCATGTCTCTGGATCGCGAATATCCAATGTTCAAAATGGTGGGGGGCAAGATATAGAAGGTGGGTCGTCTACGCTGCAAATGGCTGAATCAATAAAGCGAGCTGCACAGTATTATCGTGGGCAGCTCAGAAATGCTGAGCATGCAATTGCGTATTTGAAAGAACGCGGGCTAACGGGAGACATAGCGGCGCGTTTTGGCATTGGCTATGCGCCGGCTAACCGGCAGAATCTAGCTTCTGTATTTTCTGATTATTCTTTGAATCAATCAGAAAATATATTGGTGAAGGCAGGTTTGGTGGTGCCGGGTGATGGGGATAAATATTATGACCGTTTCCGCAATCGAATTATGTTTCCGATTCTCAATCAGAAGGGTGAGATGATCGGTTTTGGTGGTAGGGTGTTGGATTC
>CAYNXU010000192.1:0-3834 GCA_964401225.1 uncultured Nitrosomonas sp. | reverse complement strand
AGCGGATTATATTGCAGGCATGACTGATCGATTCGCAATCAAGGAATATCAGCGATTGTTTGCTATCAATGAGATCTAAAAGTTATTTCTTTAGACTTTAGATAGAGAATTTAACTAGATGAATTGGATTCCTAAGTTAAGGGCACCTCTAAAAATCCATATTTCGTCACAATACGTCGTTGTTCACAAAAAATGTTTCCTTACATATCAATCATATGCTGCGTCAACATTTTTTGTTCTCGTCTTGTCTTGTTTAAAACTCTGAATTTTTAGAGATGCCCTTAAGTGAATATACTACATAAAGGAGGAGAAATAGAAATGCGCTGGTCAAGGAAAAACTTATTTACTTTATGTGCATTAATCGGACTGCTGCATTTTTCAAGCGTTACCTTAGCTAGTGAAGATGATACTAGTGTAGATGACAGTGATCTGGTTAAGGCGGTCGCGCGTGGCAGTTTATCCCAGGTTAGAGAATTGCTAAATCAATCTGAGAAAAAATATCAAACTCATGATAAGGATGTGGCGTTGGTGAAGGCAGTACAGCAGGGTCACGAAGGTATCTCCAAGCTTTTGCTTGCTTCTGGAGCAGATGCTAATGTGCGATCTGATAATGATTTAACTGTGCTTATGCTGGCTGCGCAAGATGATCGCTTAGGCATCGTGCAAGCGTTACTTGATGCTGGTGCTGATATCAATGCATCTGCTAGCAACGGAATGAATTCATTAATGCTGGCATCACAAAGGAATTACATGGAGATCGTACGCTTATTGCTTGAGGCAAGTGTTGATGTCAATGTTGCCACAAATGAGGGGATTACAGCACTCATGCTAGCGTCGCAAATGGGAAATCAAATCGTGATCCAGTATTTACTGCAGGCAGATGCAAATGTAAATGCTAAGGCGAAAAATGGAGCAACTGCATTGATGTTAGCCGCACAAAATGGTCATCAGGTAGTGACGATGACTTTACTGGCTGGAGGTGCGGAAGTTAATGCCGAGGCAGAGAATGGCGCAACTGCATTGCTGTTGGCTAGAAAATATGATCATAAGGGTGTTGTTGACCTTCTTCGTAAAGCAGGTGCTAAATAGTATTGGTATTAGTATCTGAGAAATGCATCCTATGCACTCATAATCTATCTACCATCTTGATGGTTAATAAGTGTGTCCGACTTTAATAGAATCAGAGTGTTATAATTTTCTTTATTTTTATTTACTCAATTAGAAGAGCGAAATCATCCGATGAATATGCGTGTTTTTACTTTGTCAGCTTTGTGTTTGTTAATGCTTTCTGGGTGCGGTGATGAAACATCATCAGAAAAATCTGGAACCGACGGATCTTCAGTGACATTGCCGGATGAGATCACTACTCTCAATGAATTACCATCCATGTTGCAAGAAAGGCTGACGCCCGAAGAAAAAACTGAGTTGTTAAAAAAGATCATGCCGATGACAGAGGATGGTTTGACGCCTGATGAACAATTTCTAAAATTACGGCAAGAAGCGGAAGACGGTGATGCTGAAGCGCAAAATGCACTGGGTACCTTGTTTTATTCTGGAGATGCGGTGTCCAGAGACGAGACAGGGAAAATCATGGATTATGATTTAGAAGCAGCTGCAGGCTGGTTCTACCGTGCAGCAGAGCAAGGGCACGCTGGCGCCCAATTCAATCTTGGATTATTGTTTGCAGAAGGGCAAGGTGTTCCCCAGGACTCTGTTAAAGCAGCAGAGTGGTTTGCCAAATCTGCGGAGCAAGGCAATGTGGATGCTCAAAATAACCTGGGCGTAATGTATTTGCTAGGCGAAGGAGTGGAGAAAGACACTCAAAAAGCGATAGAGTGGTTTGAGAAGGCTGCTGCACAGGGAAATGAAGATGCTAAAGAGAATCTTGATGCGATACGAGCCGTAGGAAACTAGTTTAATTTATGGTCTACTTGTTGATTCTTGCCTTTTCAGTTAATCATCATTCTGCAAAGTGATAGTGAGTGAAGTGTGTGCAAAGTATACGCCTCGCGCCTCAAAATTCGGCATCTATATCTTCTCCCGCTGAGAGAAGGCTGGATGAGGGATGATAAAAACCGAATTTTAAGGTGTGATATGTATACCTAGGAGGCTGTCCAAGAATAGCGATCGTAGCGAGGGCGAGAGTTGGTTAGGCAGGATTTTTCGATCATTTGAGGCGAATAGTCGTTCTATTTAACGAAAAGGATCGGAAAATCCGGTCAACCAGGCTCGTCCGCAGTAGATCAGTCTATTCTCGGACAGCCTCCTAGAATTTGTTGTAGATAATAACTTCTTCTAATGGCAGTTGCCCGCCACGTGGCCATGCTTCCTTGATTCCTTTGCCAATAGCGACGAACATTGAAATCACATAGTCCTCAGGCAGATGGATAAGTTTTGCGACCGCATCAAAATCAAATCCATCCATTGGGCAAGAAGCGTAGCCCATCTCTTCTGCGGAAAGCATTAGCGTCATTGCTGCCATGCCACATGAACGCATGGCCTCATCTCGTTGTGCTTGCTCTCGTCCACGGTAATATTGATCAATGGTAGGCAGAAGAAATTCCCGAATCGTCCGGGGGACGTTCTTCCAGTAACGCGAAGGTTCTTTTTGCCAGGCTTTTAAGTCTGCAGCTAGTATAATTAATAGTGAGGCATCCGTTACTTGTGCCTGATCCCATGCGACTGCACGTAGCTGACGTCGGAGCTCAGAGTCATTGATCAGAACAAAGCGCCAGTTTTGAATATTGAATGCGGTTGGAGAGAGCACTGCAAGTGACATTAAATGCGTAATCTCAACGTCACTCATTCTGTGCTCGGGATCAAAAGCTTTGATTGATCTACGCGTTTGAATAGCAGTGGATACGTTCATATTCTATAAATTTTTCACGTACAGCCTTAAGTGAAATAGGTGTATTGATTTAAAGAGAGACGCTCTTGGAAGTAGCTGTCACAAATTCTTACCTTGACGAAGCATATGCTGCTCACTACTATTAAATAAGAAAGCAGCCTTTTGTTTGTCGCTGTTTTCTATGCATTGGAATTTAATTAATTACTTTTAGGGATTGATTATGTCACAGTTTAAAAGAACGTTGTTAGGTGGTTTGGCGCCATTATTGTTATCTGGATTGCTGGTTGGGCAAGCAACTTCTGTTACTGCGGGTCAACATGATGGTCATCATGAGCAAGCTAGAACGACATATGCGCATTTCAACAAGGATGGAGAGTTACTGACGCCACGAAATTATCGTGAATGGATTTTCGTGGGCTCGCCTGTGACGCCTAAAGATATGAATGATGGCAATCCAGCCTTTCCTGAGTTTCATAATGTGTACATTGATCCTGCAAGCTGGGCGCACTGGAAGAAAACTGGACAATTTCGTGATGGTACGATTATTGTCAAAGAATTAGTCAGTGTGGGTACCAAGGAATCCGCCAGTGGTCATGGTTACTTCCAAGGTGAATTCCTGGGCATAGCTGCGACGGTCAAGGATTCCAAGCGCTATACCGATCGACCCAATCACTGGGCCTATTTTGGCTTTGAAAGCTATGAAAGTAAAAGTGCGGCTCCGCAAGCTGACGAATCCTGCAATGCTTGCCATAAAGCCAATGCCGCCGAGGATAATGTGTTTACTCAGCACTACCCTGTATTGCGTGCGGGCAAGCCTGGTAAGTAAACAAAGCCTCATGGCAAGTTGACACATAGGAGAGAGGGCTTGCCAGGAATGAGGTTGAGAGTAAATCTAGTGTGCGCCTCGATCATTGTGCTGAAGTGTATCGTGGCTATATTCCACTCACATTGCGCTTGAGATGCCTGTTAGGTTTTTCACAACTTCT
>CAYNXU010000191.1:0-3845 GCA_964401225.1 uncultured Nitrosomonas sp. | reverse complement strand
GCGATGCTCAGCGTGCGAAAAGTCTCAGTAATGCTCTGTTGCTGATCCTTGTTGAGTGTGTTCCAGTTGGCACCTAGCGCTGAGCGTATGATTGTGTCGATATCATGCGAATGGTTGATGGCGGGTGTCAGAAGCGCTAGGCGCCCCTGATAACCTAATTCCTCGCCTTTCTGCATGGCCTGAATAAACGTATCCTGCAATACTTGGATAACATGTTCCGGGCTGTTGGATTCAAAATCTTTGGCGCTAACTATGACAGCAAGTAACAAAAAGACTGCCGCTATGAAGGGATGGTAAATAATTTTGTGTCTAAGTTGAGATTTCATATCGACGATTTTTCCATTGGGCGCGCTCACCTCGCCAGAACCGGATTGCTGAGGTCCACGTCATCAGTAGGAATAAAGTACCAATGATAGGTAACGCAAGTGACCAGAACAAAGAGCGCTGATAATAGCGTAAAATTGGAACATAGACCATGATCATGGCAATCCACGTTAGCAGACTAATGACGATACCTATTGTGTTGAGAGTCGGTAGTAATGGTGCTAAAGGGGCAAACCAGAACATACTTACCATGATCAGCGTACAAGTAAAAAGTAGAAAAGGAGAGTAATGCAGTTGTGTATAGGCTGTCCGTGCCACCATATTCCATATAGTCTTCATGTCATCATAACCACGATGACTACGTGCTGAATGACTCAGACCGATCCAGGTATGTAAGCCTGCACGCTTGATATGAGTCGCTAGCGTACAATCATCAATCAATGCATCGCGTAGACTGGTAAATGCACCTATTCGGCGCAAGGCATTCGTTTCAACTAAGATGCATCCTCCTGCTGCTGCTGCAACACGTGAACCAGGCTTGTTAGCAAGCTGGAAGGGATAAAGCAGTTTAAAAAAGAACACAAAGGCTGGCATCAATAATCGCTCAAAGAAGCGGTAGAGGGGAGGTGCTGCCATTAAGGATACTAGCGCAAGATTCTCTTCACGTGCCTTTTTAAGTAATGTGGCAACGATTCCCGGAGCCAACGCTATGTCAGCATCAAGCAGTAGGGTGTAAGTTGTGCGAACTTTGCTTAGCCCTTGCTCTAATGCCCATAGCTTCCCACTCCAACCAAGGGGCGGAGAAGTGCCCGTTATTACCATTGCACCCGATTTCTGAGCCTGTGCTGCAGTATCATCATCCGATTGATCGTCTATTACGATAATTTTAAAACTATGACCTTGATCTCCCAATGTTTTCAGTGTCTGAGTGATAAACGGCCCTTCATTACGTGCCGGAATCAATACGGTAATCTCTTCTAAGGATACATTCTTAACGCCATCAGGCTCTAATGATTCTTGCGTGTCCCAAGGTTGCCATGGAACAAGCGCTATTATCCACCAAAGAAAAACTCCCATAAAAGCTAAAAATACAGCAAGCTCTATCATCATGCTATCTACGTCAAATTTCTAATTAATCCAAGATACTGGACGACTTACTCACGACCTCATGTATGTTTCACATACACAAATTTGAGGGTGAGATAAGCCGTGCTATCTCTATCTATCAGAACGAGTTAGATTGCTTGACGAAGGGGTTGAAGTACCCGTTTTTTGCTCAACTACGACGGATACTGGAAACTCCTTCTGTGATGCACTTGCTTCTGAGGCGGATAAGCTTTTTTGCGAAGGGTCGGGTGCCAAAGGTCCATCAGTACGTGGGCCGCGGAGGCTTACGCGCATTGCCTTAATGGGATGAGCAAACGTGTCATTGATCGCAGTTGGCTCAAACCCACAGTGAGCCATACAATTCGCACATTTGGGATTATTACCTACACCATATTTATCCCAATCTGTTTCTTCCATTAACTCACGGAAGCTCGATGCATAGCCTTCGTCTACCAACAAATAACAAGGACGTTGCCAACCGAAAAGATTACGTGTGGGGTTACCCCATGCAGTACATTGATAATTCTGGTTGCCTGCAAGAAAATCTAAATAAAGACTCGAATGATTAAATTTCCATGGTCTCTTTCGTTTTTTTCCTTCTTGAAATATTGAGCGAAAAAGACGTTTGCTAACGGATCGCTGTAAAAAGACATCCTGTCGCGGTGCGTGTTCATAGCTGAATCCTGGTGATACATTGATTCCTTCTACGCCAAGCTCAGTTGCGGTGTCAAAAAATTCAGCAACTTCTTCAGCTGTTTCATTCTGGAAAAGTGTGCAATTTACCGTTACCCTGAAGCCGCGTCTGAGTGCTTCCTGAATAACTGGGATCACTTTGTCATATACACCTTCACGACAGACTGAGGTATCGTGACGCTCTTTGTTGCCGTCTAAATGTATGGAGAAAGTAAAATATGGTGAAGGACGGTAATCATCCATTCGATCTTCAAGCAATAATGCATTAGTACACAAATAGACGAATTTTTTTCGTTTGATAATCCCTTCTACAATCTGAGGCATTTCTTTATGAATGAGTGGTTCCCCGCCAGCGATGGATACGACGGGAGCACCACATTCATCAACGGCAGCCAGACATTCCTGTACACTCATTCGACGGCGTAAGGTTTCATCTGGATAATCAATTTTTCCACACCCTGCACATGCCAGATTACATTGAAATAATGGCTCCAACATCAGTACTAAAGGATAACGTTTATTACCACGAATTTTCTGCTTTAATATGTAACTACCTACTCGGTATTTCTGTAAAAAAGGGATGCCCATTTAGTTTTTTCTCCGTTATTTTCTAGTACTAATTTTTGTTATTTTATTGCACAATAAAATAAGAGCTATAAATTATTTGTTCATATAAATTAGCTGAGTATTTTGTATTCTTATTTAATTGTGATTAGTAGCTATTGTTTTTTTAAAAAATATGATAAGAGTGATGAGGTTTTTATCTGGGCGCGCTGCGCTAAATATCATCACTATGCTAGCATGTATATTTCATAAACCAAAGTGGCGATTCTAAGTAAGGAATTTTTTGCTATGAATCCTATACTTATTTAACGCACTAATAAATTCTATAAATAAAGAAACGTTACATAAAGAAATTTCTGAGGATTGTAATTAGTTCTGGGTGCTACTATAGATCACATCAAAATAAATAGTTACTTTGAACTAGTAGCATCAAGGATATCCGCTGCGGTAAGTACAGACTAGAAAAAGAGAAATCTAAAACAAATCAATTTTTAGGGTTTTGAATTAACATTACTTTCATAATAATTCGAGGCCATCCTTTCCTAGTCCGCACAAGAGACAAACCAAGCATATCTAATCGCCTGCTAATAATCTATCTCAAGCTTTAGCAGTGTTTCCTTGGTGAGTTGCCCCGTTGCAAGATCATATTGTTTCTGGAAGCTTTTTAATGCAGACATGGTTCTCGGTCCATTTATGCCATCGATGGATCCAGGATTATATCCAGCATTAGTTAGGGCTTGCTGTACTTTGCGAATTAACTCAGGAGTGGATTCGACAACTTCATTTAGATTCTCCTGCTTGTCAGTTTGAATTTCATGTTCTAACTCAACTGCTGCTGATTGAGTTTCTGTCGTGAATTCTGATATAGGAGTCTCGGGCTCAGTGATTTCGCTGAGCAGAGTATCAATAGTTTGATCAACGGAGTTTTGTGTTTCCTGAACATTTTCATCGATTTCTTCTGGAGCTGACTCTAGCATGCCCATCGTAGATTCAGCGATTAGATCAGGCTCAGGCGCTGCTATCAGTTCATCTTGCTGGATTGATTCTGTAGCGATTTCTTGGTTTTGCGTACCAGCTACCTCCGGTTGATCGCTGCAACCTAATAATCCCATCACAAGCAATAAGGAAATTACAAGTAATAGGGAAAAGCTTGGTGC
>CAYNXU010000190.1:0-3893 GCA_964401225.1 uncultured Nitrosomonas sp. | reverse complement strand
GACTCTGATATAGCAATAACATTCATCGGAATTTCCCATCCACAAATATAAATTGATGATGGGGTAAATTTATGGATGAGGAAAGCTACTACTGAAAATACTAAAAGGGAGATTACACCGAGATGGGCACTCTTAAAATACAAATACTGCCCTTGGTAACGATGTATCTTGAAATAATAGTTTGGATTGTAATTGCAAACTATAAAACCACTAACAAGGACAGGAAGAATAAGGAAAGCAAACACGTAAAAATTACATTTCTTTGTTTCTAATTAATTGTTTTGTTCTACAATTTTTTTTGCCTGCTCAGCATAGCTTCTAAATTTATCAGTACCAGTAACTTCCTTTGCGTCAACCACTAAAGTCCCTCTTCCAACAACTCGCATAGTCTTTAGTCCTGATTGCAGGATCGCATCAAGTACTTTTTGCTCATCCGAATTTATTAATAACTTCTTTATTAAATTTGACATTTTTAAAAATCCCCCATGAAAATCACGAGTAACTCTAGCGTTTAATATGCAATATATAAGAACAGGTGTATTCGAAGGATATTTCAATAATATATTGGTGTATAGCTTTTTCAATCACTGCGCTGTTATTTTAGAACAATGAAAAGTTAGACTATAAGAATCATACAGTACAATTTTTCCTATAAAGCCTGAACCTTCTGGAATAAAAATCAGTGGGCTTTTTTATTATTTATCGTGCTCTTCAAATGAAAAATTGTTCACACTTGAAACTGCGTTTTGTACCTTTTACAGGGCGATCGTCAAATACTTAGAAAGGATCGGTGGTAAAAAATTTATCTTTTATCGTAACCCCGCGTAACCCCAGAAAAACGAAAGGGTTTAACAACCATGCTTAACCATTGACTCTATTGGCGCCCTAGAGACGAATCGAACGTCCGACCTACCCCTTAGGAGGGGGTCGCTCTATCCACTGAGCTACCAGGGCGTAGCACGTATTTTACGCTATTATGGGAAGATGGATAAACAGAAACCGCTCCCCGATCAAAACGCTGCAAGAAATAAAAAATTGCCTCATGCCGTTGTAGTGCTTGGCCTGGTCAGTTTTTTCAATGATTTCGCATCCGATATCGTTGCGCCGCTCATTCCGATTTTGCTGGCATCTGTACTGGCAGCCGGGCCGGTGGCACTGGGGTTGATCGAGGGTATTGCGGATGCGTTGGCGAGTTTTTTGAAGCTCTGGTCTGGACGGCATTCTGACATAATGGGTGGACGCCGCAAGCAACTGGCATTCATGGGCTATACGCTGTCCAATGTTGCGCGTCCTTTGTTGGGGTTGGCTGCTTCCTGGCCAGTGGTGTTGCTGCTGCGCAGTATCGATCGTATAGGCAAAGGAATACGTGGTGCGCCACGTGATGCGTTGGTAGCGGATGCCACGCCTTCGCATATGCGCGGCTATGCGTTCGGCTTCCATCGTGCATTGGATAATGGCGGGGCCGTGGCAGGCAGTCTGGCTGCAGCGGCTATCCTCGCCTGGTCGGGGTTGAATCTGATCGAGGTGATTCTGTGGTCTGCGATCCCTGGCTTTGTCGCTGTCCTGTTGATTGGTCTGGGGATCAAGGAAGAAAAAAAGGGCGGCGCAGCCCAAGCAAATGAGAAGGATGCCCCGGTACCCTTACCCCCCTTGCGTTGGTCATTATTATCCCTGCCCATCCGGCGTTACCTGCTGGTGCTGATGCTCTTCACCTTTGCGCGCGCTTCTGAAACGTTCATTCTGCTATTGGGCTATCAACTGGGTGTCGGTGTAGTCGAGTTGCTGCTCATATGGTCCGCCATCAGTCTTGCCAAGGCGATGACATCAACGGTGGGGGGACAATTGGCTGATCGCTATGGTCGCGGCAGCCTGATGTTGATTGGCTGGGTTGCATTTGCTGTGTCGTTCCTGTCGTTTGGCGTGGTGACAAGCAGTGGTGGATTATGGGGGGTCAGTATTTTTTACGGGCTGTTTATCGGTATGAGCGAAGGCGCAGAGCGTGCGTTGATTAGTGATCATGCGCGTCCTACTGAGCGCGGCACCGCCTTCGGCTGGTATCATCTGGTGGTCGGGTTGGCAGCTATTCCTGCTGGTGTGCTGTTCGGCTCCCTGTGGCAGTTTCATAGCGCATCGCTGGCCTTCTTTTTTGCGGGGGGGCTTGCTGCCTTGGCAGCGCTATTGTTACGGTTATGGGCTTGGCCGGCTAAAGATACGATGAATACGATATCGAATTAAGGGGCCTTTAAGCAGATGATTTAAGCAGTACCAGCACAGCGCCGCTACCGCCATGCTCGGGGTTCGCCTGGCAAAACGCCAGCACGTCGTTACGCTGCGCGAGCCAACTGCCAACCAATGATCTCAGCACAGGCTGACGATTCTTCGAACTTAATCCTCTCCCATGAATAATGCACACACAACGAACACCATACCAGCCACACTCATCAAGAAATGCGACCAAAGCATAGCGCGCTTGATCGCGCGTCATGCCGTGCATATCCAGCTCGGCTTGGATTTTCCAGAAACCACGCCGCAATTTGCGTAAGGTCTGCCGCGACAAACCCGGACGTAGATAGGACCATTCATCTCCTTCCGGAATTTCCAGTGAAATATGATCCGATAGCGTATCCTTTGTTACAGTTTCTGCAGCAGTAGGTTGAGGAATGGGCCTGGGCGCTTGAGGCCGATGAATGACCTGATTGGATGGTGCGAGGGGAGTGACATCTCGCATCGCTTCACGAAATAAGGCAGTTTCTTCATCGCTACATTTCTTTTCAGTGGTTAATGGTTTTTCACGACCTCGCTTCACCTAAAATCCAGTCAGGCTAAATCTTCGAGATACTTCTCCGCATCCAGTGCAGCCATACAGCCGCTTCCTGCACTGGTCACCGCCTGACGATAGACATGATCCTGAACATCGCCCGCAGCAAATACACCTTCAATACTTGTCGCTGTGGCATTGCCTTCATTCCCGCCTCGCGTAATGATATAGCCGTTTCTCATGTCCACTTGTCCCTGAAAAAGATCGGTATTGGGATGGTGTCCAATGGCGATGAATACGCCCTGTAAATCCAATGTGTGCGTGGCGTCATCCTGAACATTTTTGATACGGATACCTGTCACGCCCGAGTCATCACCGAGCACTTCATCCAGAACATGATTAAGCGCTAATGTGACATTGCCATTTTCTGTCTTACTCATCAGCTTATCGATCAGAATTTTTTCGGAGCGGAATTTATCGCGCCGATGTACCACGGTGACACGGCGAGCAATGTTGGAAAGATACAAAGCTTCTTCGACGGCGGTATTGCCACCTCCGATGACTGCGACATCTTGCCCTTTATAAAAAAAACCATCACAGGTCGCACAGGCCGACACACCCTTGCCCATGTAGGCTTCTTCAGAAGGCAATCCCAGGTACTTGGCTGAAGCGCCGGTAGCGATAATCAATGCATCGCAAGTATATGTGCCTTGATCGCCGATCAGCACAAAAGGCTTTTCATGCAGTTTTGCGGTATGAATATGATCGAAAATGATTTCAGTTTGAAAGCGCTCGGCATGCTTTTGGAAACGATCCATCAATTCTGGTCCTTGCACACCCTGGACATCAGCCGGCCAGTTATCGACATCTGTGGTCGTCATGAGCTGGCCACCTTGCGCCAGCCCGGTGATCACGACGGGATTGAGATTAGCACGCGCGGCATAGATCGCGGCCGTATAGCCAGCGGGGCCAGAGCCAAGAATGAGCAATCGGGAATGTTTGGTTGTCATATTTAAGTATCAATAAAAAGTCATTTAAAATTTTTGTTTAAGAACAATCGCATACTCGTAAGTATCCAGGGCTTCTGTTTCAGATGGATTCCTTTTTCTAGCAATCATCAGCAAACGCTCCGAGG
>CAYNXU010000189.1:0-3900 GCA_964401225.1 uncultured Nitrosomonas sp. | reverse complement strand
TTTATCCCTATTTGTTAGCGAATACCGGATTGTAGCTGAGCATGTGTCCACTCAATCAGTTGTTTACTAAGTTCGTCGGTCGCAGCGCCGAAGGCCTCGATGACTTGAGCAATCTGCACGTCTGGTAACGGCTGCTCGATGACGAAGGTGCGGCTGGCATGGATACGACGACTCGTGGGGTTGACGATTCTTGCGTCCAATTCGATGACTACCCGTGGTGCACCGGTGTATACCAGTTGATAGCGACGCAGATCGCTACCGAGATGGACGTCAGCATGCAGGGCATGCTCATCGGTGCTGATGCCTGTCAATCCACCGTGCCGGGAAAAAGCGATGGCCAAGTGTTCACGTAATAGTACTGGAGGAGGATCACTCCAGCGTACCCCTTTATAGCTGCTGAGCTGCTCTCCTTCAGTATTGACGATTACGCGTGGACTGCTCAGGGCAAAACCGGTGTACGGAGTGTTGATTCTCAGGGAAAGAGGTAGCGCAACCTGCGAAGCATTCCGCGTGATACGAGTCTCTGGAAGCTGATAAACCTTGAGGGATTCAGATTGGGGAAGTCCTGTGCAAGCGGTGAGCCACAGTAGACTAATAAACAAACAGATAATGCGCATGCTGTACGGTACGATAATCATGGTTCAAATTCCTCAAAAGCGTCGCGGCCCAGCAGGAAGCGGGCTGGGTTATCGCCCAGGCGGCGGGTGACAGAGCGCAGCGCTTGGAGGCTACTGCGTAGTTCATTGATAGCGAGTTCTAATTGGCCAAGACCCTGCATGCCGCTGGTGAAAGCCTCACTGTTGTTGATCAACATGGTTTCCAGTGTGGTGCTTGTGCGAGCGATTGATGCGAGCGTTTGTTCGACGCTATCCAATGTTCGGCTACCTTGCGTGTTGATGAGGTGATTGGCGCTGTTCATCAGTTCGCTGACCTGCTGGCTCGTGCGGGTCAGTTCGGTAACTAGCTGCTTTACATCGTTACCTTGGCTGGAAAGATGGCTGGCTGCCTGCTCGATAGAAATAAGCGTTTGGCTGATTCGTGTAGCGTTTTCTTTGGACAGTAGTGTTCGTGCACTGACGATTAATTGGTTGATATTGGTCATCAAATCTTCCCCGTTTGCCAGCAAGCTGGCGATGGGGGAGGGCGTGGCATATATGTGGGGATCTTCCCCATTCTTGCTGAGTAGTGGCGGGCTTTGCGGGTCTCCGGGACTGAGTTCGATGATCGAATTGCCGGTGATACCAGTAAAAGATAACCGGGCACGAGTGTCTTCTGTGATTGGAGCATCCGTACTCAGGCGGATGCGGGCCAACACCTGATGAGGATCCTGCGGGTCGAGAACCAGTTCAGCGATATCGCCGACGGGGATGCCGCTATATTTTACGGTGCTGCCGCGAGTTAGGCCGGTAACGGCTTCGCGGAAAATGACTGTGTAGTAGCGATATTCTTTGGTGGTACTAGCACTGCTGATCCAGATAGCAAAAAATACTGCAGCAGTGCCGACTAGCAGCGTGAATAAACCGATCAGAACGTGGTGAGCGCGGGTTTCCATAGTCAAGTGGACTCCAATGGATGATGAAGTGAAGCGGTCAATGCGGCACGTCCACGCGGGCCATGAAAATATTCCTGTATCCAGGCATTATTGGCGGCGGAGACACGCTCAAGCGTATCAGCGACCAGAACGCGTTGCTCTAGCAATACTGCGATTCGGTCACAAATAGCGTAAAGTGTATCCAGATCGTGGGTCACTAGAAAGACGCTCAACCCGAGCGCGTCGCGCAGATCCATGATCAGTTGGTCAAAAGCAGCGGCACTGATCGGATCAAGCCCGGCAGTCGGCTCATCCAGAAACAGAATATCCGGGTCTAATGCCAGGGCACGAGCCAGTGCGGCACGTTTGATCATACCGCCAGACAGTTCGGATGGAAATTTACTAGCAGCACTACGTGGTAATCCAGCCAGAGCGAGTTTCATCTCCGCCAAATGCTCCGCATCGTTGCGGCTTAGACCCGCATGCTCAATCAGTGGTAGCGCGATATTCTCGATAACGGTTAGTGAGGAGAACAGCGCGCCACCCTGAAACAGAATACCAAAGCGCCGTTCAAGCTGTGAACGGTGTTGGTGATTGAGGGTCTGCAGATCTTCACCGAAAACCTTGATGCTGCCGGCATTGGGTCGATGCAAACCAACAATCGATCGCAGCAGAATGGATTTACCGGAGCCGGAACCACCAATAACACCAAGTATTTCGCCGCGGTAGATATCTAGATCCAGTTTGTCATGAATGATCTGTGTACCAAAACGATTGACTAGGCCACGCACTTGCACCAATGGCGGTTGTTGCACTTTTATTGTGCTCACCAGCCCATCTCCATGTAAAACAGGGCTGCCAAAGCGTCAACCAAAATCACGACAAAGATCGATTGTACAACACTCGAGGTAGTGTGTTCGCCAACCGATTCGGCGCTGTTGCTGACCTTGAAGCCTTCCATACAGCCGATGATGGCGATCAGGAAGGCAAATAATGGCGCCTTAGCCATGCCCAGGTAAAAATGTCGTACATCGACATCTTGCTGCAGGATGCTAAGAAACATAGTGGGCGAAATATCCAATTTTAGAGCACAAACCAGCGCACCACCAAGCATACCTGACATCATGGCGATAAAGGTTAGTAATGGCAGGGAGATCAACATGGCCAACACACGGGGCATAACCAGAATATCCACCGGACTCAAGCCAAGGGAGCGGATAGCATCGATTTCTTCGTTGGCTTTCATCGAGCCGATTTGTGCAGTGAAGGCGCTTGCGGTCCGTCCTGCCATTAGAATTGCAGTCAGCAGCACACCAAATTCGCGCAAAAATGAGAAGGCAATCAAGTCAACCGTGTAAATAGTCGCACCGAAATCAACCAATACCGTGGCGCCGAGAAAGGCAATGACTGCACCAATCATGAAGGTTAACAGGGCCACAATGGGGACAGCATTGAGTGCAGTTTGCTCTATTTGGACAATGATCGAAGTGATACGCCAATTGCGTGGCTTCAGCAAATTAACGGCAAGGCCACTAAGCGTCAGACCGATGAAACCGAGTAAATCAGTCAGGTGTTTCCAGAAGATCACTGTCGCCTGGCCGGTGTGCTCTAGCAGTTCGAACAAGGCACCGTGATGCATCACAGGGGAAGGTGTTTCGTTATCGGTGCTTTTGGCAATACGCGTGAGCAAAATGCGCTGTTCTTCTGGCATGGAGGTATGCCGGTCGACAAGCTGCAGCAACAGAGCAGTGCCTAGCAGTTCTACCAGCAATTGTCCGCCAGCAGTATCCAGCCTACCTAGTTGGTCGAGATTAATTTCGCGAAAGCCAGCTGCTGTTGTTCGTAGCCTATCCGTTAAATGCCGCAATTCAGCATAATGCTCCAACGTCCAGTCACCTTGAATGATTAGGTGTTTGGGATCGTCTGGAGCATGACGGATGAAAGCGTTATCGGGAAGAACTGACATGGCTGGTTTACGGATTGTACTACCGCATCATTTATGCAGGTTCGAGGATTTGTAGCGTATGCCTATTTCTTGACAACGTACCGAACCATTTTCTACTTGGATACAGCGCCGCAAGATAATTCAGAAATATCGAAAATTTATTTCATCCTGTTGCGACGAGGTTTGGCAGTTGAATTATTGGCGTAACTTCGTTTTTTATAGTCTTTGAGTATAAGAACGAATGAGCATCTTTGCTTATTGTGGAAAGTATCGGGAATCGAATGTATTGTCAAATACTATAGGGCGCCTCTAAAAATTCAGAGTTTTAAACAAGACGAGGCGAGAACAAAAAATGTTGACGCAGCCTATGATTGATATGTAAGGAAACATTTTTTGTGAACAACGACGTATTGTGACGAAGCGG
>CAYNXU010000188.1:0-3910 GCA_964401225.1 uncultured Nitrosomonas sp. | reverse complement strand
CTAATATATCCTTGTAGCGGATCAATTTCATCGATGCCCACGATAGAAACAGTTTTTTCGTGGCCGCGCTGATCGGCGTAGCTGACAGTAGCACCGAAAAAGATGCGAGTCGGATCCTCGCGGGGGACTGTGGGGTCGACGATCTCGGCCATGTCTAGTCGTTTGGATAAAAAGCGCAGTCGCTTGTCGATCTCACGTAGCCGTTTTTTGCCATAGATGTAGTCGCCATTTTCGGAACGATCGCCATTGCCAGCAGCCCATGAGACCGTTGCGGTGACATCGGGTCGTTCTTTATTAAGCAACCATAAATATTCTTCGGTTAGGCGCGCATGACCTCCCGGGGTGATATAGTTTTTACTGCCTGTAGGTAGCGGTGAAATGGATGCTTCGTCATCAAGTTCTTCGGATGTGTCCGTTTCCTTGATAAATGCTTTGTTCATAAGTGCACTAATTTCAAATGACTATTTGCAGCGAAATTCGGCAGATAGGGCGTGCGCTTGTAGTCCCTCTCCTCTGGCTAGAGTAGAAGCAATGGCACCTAGTGTCGTGGCTCCTTGGGGGGAGACCTGAATGAGACTAGTACGTTTCTGAAAATCGTACACACCCAAAGGGGAGGAAAAACGTGCTGTGCCAGAGGTCGGGAGCACGTGATTAGGCCCGGCGCAATAATCACCCAATGCTTCACAGGTATGCCGCCCCATGAAAATTGCACCGGCATGTTTCAGTTTGTCGATCCATTGCTCAGGCTGATCTACTGATAATTCCAGATGCTCCGGGGCGATTCGGTTGGCGATCACGCATGCTTCTGCTAAATCGCGCACTTTGATTAAAGCGCCGCGCGCTTCAAGTGATGCATGAATGACCGCTTTGCGCGGCATGATTTCAAGCTGTCGAGTAATACTTGCTGCAACTGCATCCAAAAAAGCCTGATCTGGACAGAGTAAAATGGATTGTGCTTGCTCGTCGTGCTCTGCTTGCGAAAATAAATCCATGGCAATCCAATCGGGATCGGTATTACCGTCGCAAATTACGAGGATTTCTGAAGGGCCAGCCACCATATCGATGCCAACCAACCCGAAAACATAGCGCTTGGCTGCTGCAACATACGCGTTGCCAGGGCCAACAATCTTATCGACTTTGGGGACAGTCATTGTGCCATAGGCCAAAGCGCCAATGGCCTGGGCGCCGCCTATCGTGAAAATACGATCGATTTCAGAAATAGCGGCCGCGGCAAGGACCAAATCATTTTTTTCACCGTGTGGTGTGGGCACGACCATGATTAATTCATTGACGCCAGCTACCTTGGCTGGAATGGCATTCATGAGCACGGAGGATGGATAAGAGGCTTTTCCACCGGGAACATAGAGTCCGACGCGATCCAGCGCAGTGATTTTCTGTCCCAGTAAGGTGCCGTCTGGTTCGGTATATTGCCAGGACTGCAATAATTGTTTTTCATGATACGCACGTATCCGATGCGCAGCCTGTTCCAACGCTTCTTTCTCCACAGGTTGAAGTCGTTGTAAAGACTGTTGCCATTCACTTTTAGGCAATTCTATCTGCGCAATAGAGGAGGCCGCTAAATGATCAAAGCGACGCGTATAATCGAGTAATGCCTCATCCCCCCGTTTCTTGATATCCGCCAGAATATGGGTCACTGTCTCGTTAACAGCTTCATCCTGCGTGCTTTCAAAAGCCAATAAGGTGTTCAGCCTTTCATCAAACTGGGCTTCGGTGGAGGACATTCGGTTGAGTTTAATCATAGCGATGAGTTCTGAATAATGGTTACGCAGCTTAGATGCGGATTCTCGGATCGGTCCTAATCTGCTGTGATGGCTGTCTTAAAGGCTTCCAGGAGTGGCTGAATGGTTTCCCGTTTTAGTTTTAGTGCTGCCTGATTAATGATCAAACGGGCAGAAATGGGCATAATTTCTTCCACCGCTTTCAAGTGATTGGCTTTCAAGGTATTACCGCTCGAAACGAGATCAACGATAGCATCCGCGAGACCCACCAGCGGCGCAAGCTCCATTGAACCGTACAATTTGATGAGATCGACATGCATGCCTTTCTCGGCAAAGTGGTCGCGTGCTGTTTTTAAATATTTGGTGGCAACCCGTAGCCGGGCACCTTGAAAAACCGCTGAGTCATAATCGAAATCGTTGGGTACGGCCACCATCATACGACAGCGGGCGATCTGTAAATCCAGCGGTTGGTAAAGACCGGCGCCGCCGTGTTCCAGCAAGACATCTTTTCCGGCCACACCCAGGTCGGCTGCACCATATTGCACGTAAGTCGGTACATCCGAAGCACGAACCATGATGAGACGCACATTCGGATTATTGGTGGCAATGATGAGTTTACGCGAAGTTTCGGGATCGTCCTGTGCGACAATCCCGGCTGCTTTCAGAAAGGGCGCTGTATCCTCGAAAATACGCCCCTTTGAAAGCGCAATGGTGATATTCGTCATAAATCTGACAAATTAACTCAGATTCGCGGCGGCGAATTCCCAGTTAATCAATTTATCCAGAATCGTGTTGACATAATCAGGCCGCCGGTTTTGATAATCCAAATAATAAGCATGTTCCCATACATCGATGGTTAGCAGGGGGCGGCTATTTTTTGTGAGCGGTGAATCGGCATTGCTGGTTTTTGCGATAGCGAGTTTATCGCCGTCCTGCACCAGCCAGGCCCAACCGCTGCCAAATTGGGTGACGGCTGCATTGGCAAGTTCCTTCTTGCAGGCGTCTACACTCCCGAAGGCCGCTTCGATTTTTTGTTTCAAAGCCGCAGGCGGCTCGCCCCCACCATTAGGGCTAAGACTATGCCAGTAGAACATGTGATTCCAGACTTGCGCGGCATTATTAAAAATACCTGCTTTATCCGCCTGTCCGGCGGTCGCCTTGATGATCTCTTCCAGGGATTGTCCAGCCAAGGCAGTATCCGCAACCAGTTTGTTCAAATTATCAACATACGCTTTGTGATGCTTGCCATAATGGAAGCTCAGCGTATGGGCTGAGATCACGGGTTCCAGTGCATTATCTGCATAGGGTAGAGGGGCCAACACATAAGTGTTTCCCGATTGCGCGGCTTTAGAAAAATTTTCCAGAGTATTGTTCATTTTTCTTCCTTTAAAAATAAAATTGAATAAAGAAGCCATCGGCGTGTAATTTTGATTGATCAAGAAAAAATAGTATCCGAAATCAAATTGAATGACTCGATTTAATTTTTTTCTTCTGTAGTTTCGGTAGCAAACGTTACCTGATTGTATCCGGCAAGGCGGGCAGCTTCCATAATTGTGATGACCGATTGATGCGTTGCTTTCGCATCTGCATTGATAATAATAACCGGATTCTTCTCGTTCTTGGCAGCAGCTTGTAGTTCGTTACGTAATCCTTCTATGCTGGAGAAAGTAATCGGTGTTAGATTAATGGTATAGCTACCTGTTGCACTGACCGTAACATCAATGGTAGTGGGGCGCTCGCTAGCTTTGTCAATTTCCATCGCAGTTGCTTGCGGTAGTGTAATTTCGAGCTCAGAAAATTTTGAATAGGTGGTCGTAATGACGAGAAAAATCAGGATGACCAGTAAGACATCGATCATTGGAACAAGATTGATTTCAGGCTCTTCTTTTTTCTGACCGCGTTGAAAATTCATAGCGTTACCAAAACACTTTTTGCTGGTTAACAAATATTAAATTGCGAGATTTCCGCAAGCTACGGAGTGAACCGTTAAATCAGCCGGCTCGAAAGGTAGATTCTAGTTTATTATTACCACTTTCGTCACCCTCAATGATTATTAATACATCATTTCGTTTTGAATGGATAATCCATTAGTAAGTGTTGTCATGGGCAGTAACAGTGATTGGAGTGTCATGCAACAAGCCGCCCATGTTCTTAAAGAATTTGATATTCCG
>CAYNXU010000187.1:0-3964 GCA_964401225.1 uncultured Nitrosomonas sp. | reverse complement strand
TCATAGAGATGAGGTAACGATGCCTCAATGTGTGCGAGCCCGTGCTGTAATTGCGAAACATAACCAGAGAACTCTTGACCCAAGGTCAACGGGGTTGCATCCTGCAAATGAGTTCTACCTATTTTAACAATATGTGAAAATTCTTCGGATTTATTCAATAACGTTTGAAGCAACGTTTGAATTGCAGGCATTAACTGACTACAAAGAGCTTGTACAGCGGCTACGTGCATTGCCGTCGGAAATACATCATTCGATGATTGTGCTTTATTTACATCATCGTTAGGATGTACTTTACGTTGGCTGCCGCGCCCTCCCCCCAATAATTCAGAGGCACGATTAGCCAACACTTCATTCATATTCATATTAGACTGGGTGCCGGAACCTGTTTGCCAGACAACTAAAGGAAATTCTGCATTATGTTGCCCGGCAATCACTTCATCAGCGGCCGCAATTATGGCATTCGCTACGGCCTCATCAAGCAATCCCAACTCATAGTTTACGTTTGCTGCCGCGCGTTTTACCAGCGCAAGAGCGTGAATTAACGCGACGGGCATTTTTTCGCTGGAGATCTTAAAATTTTGTAAAGACCGCTGTGTTTGTGCGCCCCATAGCACATCGGCAGGAACTTGGATAACGCCCATAGCATCACGCTCTTCCCTAAAATCACTCATGACAGCCACCTACGTTATTAATTAAATACAGAGTATAGTTGATTAACCGCTGATATTAGACTGTTCATCGAAGCTTTCGAGAAAAACCACAGGTGCCGGCTTCCATGTTTTCTTGCGGTGCTCCACGATAACGTTGGTAAATATGCCACCACGCACATAGAATTTGGCAGTAAGGCGAATATATCTTGGTTTTAGAACGGCCACCAAATCATCGAGAATTTGATTCGTCACTGTTTCGTGAAATGCACCTTCATTACGATAAGACCAGATATAGAGTTTGAGACTCTTTAATTCAACGCATTTCTTGTCTGGAATAAAATCTAGAATCAGTCTTGCAAAATCAGGTTGCCCGGTTTTGGGACATAAACAGGTAAATTCAGGTATTTCCATGTGAATCCGGTAATCCCGTGTCGGAAATGGATTATCGAAGGTTTCCAGCTTTTTTGAGGGCTTGCTCGGCATGCGATATGTCTCTTCAACTCGTTTGGTTAAGATTAATCAGTTAAAATATAACCCGTTAAGGCTATTCCTTATCAAATTATACCAACTTTATCGATTGCCAAATTGCGTCTCTCTCAAATCAAACTTGCCGGCTTCAAATCCTTTGTTGATCCAACTACGATTCCTATACCCAGTAATTTAATGGGGATTGTTGGGCCAAATGGTTGCGGGAAATCCAATGTCATTGATGCGGTTCGCTGGGTATTAGGCGAATCAAGAGCAACCGCTTTGCGTGGAGAATCCATACAAGATGTCATTTTCAGTGGATCAATTAACCGCAAACCTGTTGGACGCGCTAGCGTAGAGCTCATTTTTGATAACAGACTTGGAAAAGTCGCCGGTCAATGGGCCGCTTATGCAGAAATTGCAATTAAACGCGTCGTTCAGCGAGATAGTGAATCGGCATATTACATCAATAACATCCACGTACGTCGACGTGATATTACTGATATGTTCCTTGGTACAGGTGTCAGTGGTCGTGGTTATGCAATCATTGAGCAAGGAATGATCTCACGAATCATTGAAGCTAAACCCATGGAGCTACGGGTATTCCTAGAAGAAGCCGCGGGCATTTCTAAATACCGTGACCGACGACATGAAACTGAACTTCGTTTGATTGATACACGTGGCAATCTCTTGCGCGTGGAAGATATCCTCCAGGAATTAGATAAGCAGCTACAACATCTTGAAGAACAAGCAAGAATTGCCAGACAATTTAATGATTTGCAAAAACAATTAGATACCATGCGCAATCTGCTCTGGTTAACACAAAAAAAAGAAGCGATCACGCAGCGTACTCATGCAGAAAAAGAAATTCAGCAATTGGAATTGGGATTAGAAAATGAAATCACTGTCTTACATGAAATAGATCATAAACTTGAAGAAATGCGGTCACAACAAAACACTGCAAGCGATCATCAGCACCAGGTTCAAGGTGAGCTTTACGCGATTAATGCTGAAATTGCACGTATTGAGCAGAATCTTCAGCATGTACGAGAAAATAGAGCCTATTTTGCTAAGCAAATTACTGCTATCGAGACACAACTACATAACAATCACCAGCAAATACATCAATCGTTTGATCAGTTAACTTCCTTGCGTCAGGAGCATGAACAAGCAAAGCTCGCGTGCATGGCAAGCGAACAAGATTACCACTCAGAACATGAAAAACTACCGGAAGTTGAAGCGGCTTTTCGCTTAAAGCGGGATCAATTGCTCGTTTCGCAGAAAAATCTGCTACTGGCACAACAAACGGAAAAGTTGCAAGAGAGTCATTTAACTCACGCAGATAAAGCCATACAGCAATTAAAATCACGTCATGACCGATTGATTCAAGAAAAAAATTCACAACCACCTCATGACCAAGAAAAACTGACTAAATTAGAGCAAGATTATCAACAGATTGCGGCACAATTTGAAGAAAAAGAATACCTTTTGGCAGAAAAGGAAGATCAGTTAAAAACGATCGAACTAACTCGAAAAGAAGCTTTGCAGAATGTTCAAACTGTCCAGCAAGCACTTACTCAAGCAAAGGCACGGTGTGCCGCTTTGCAGCATGTTCAACATCGACTTGAGAATAATGAAGCATTAGAGACATGGCAGTCTCAATTCCAATTGGATGGATTACCACGTTTATGGCAATACATCCAAATTGAAAATGGTTGGGAAAATGCATTAGAGGCTGTTTTGCGTGAGCGGATTAATGCCACCGGCGTCGAACACATTGGAATTGCTGTAAATTGGAAGAATAATCCACCTCCTGGAAAGTGGTGCATTTTTGAAACATCCTCGGGCAAAAATCAGCCCCCTAATGACTCAACTCTGCAACAGAAACAATGGATTCCCTTGAGTGCTTATTTAATTTATACACAGACCGCCATTCAGCCCGTGGTAGAAACATGGTTAAGTGGCATATTCACCATTAACAATATTGAAACTGGCCTCGAGCAGCAAAAAAAACTTCTGCCCGGCGAAATGTTGATTACACCTGAAGGACATACGTTTACTTGTTCTAGCTTGAGCTACTATGCCCCAGACTCCCATTTACATGGGGTCCTGGCACGACAACGTGAAATCACTCAAATTGAGACGGATATCGATAAATTTGAAACGAGTCTTTCTTTCGCACAATCATCCTTATTGGAAATTGAAGAGACTTGTCACACCCTCGAAGCGACCATTACCGAGCTTCGTAGCGAAGTAACCCAGCTAAGACAGCAGAAGCATGAATTACAGCTTCAAATTATGCAGCTTTCACAGCTTATAGAGCGTATAACGCAGCGACATCACCAAATCGAAGATGATCTGGTTGAAATCGACCATCAACTCTCGGTGGAATATACTCAAAAGCAACAAGCAGAAGCAGAGCTCGTTGAAAATAAATCTCAAATCACTAATCTAGAAAAGCAATTACGCCATATCCAACAAGTTTGTGAAGAAGCAGAACAATTACTGGCTTCACAACGAACACTTGTGCAAACCTTGGCAGAAGAAATGCGGGAGGCTATTTTTCATGAAAGGGACTGCCAGAATAAAATAGATCAGTTAGAAAATGACGTTCAGACCCTCAGTCAAAGCACAGCTAATTTGACAGAAAATCTGGAAAAATTACACGACACACAAGCTGATTTAGATGACGAACCGCTGAATACTCATCTAAATGAATCACTAGCAAAGAGAGTTAATCTTGAGCAGATCTTGTCTACAGCACGCCATGAATTAGAAAATTCGATCCATACTTTACGCGAAATAGAACAAACGCGGATAAAATCGGAACAAAAATCACATCAACT